>NZ_JBWDNS010000009.1:0-162177 GCF_056269305.1 Paenibacillus sp. J22R3
CACCTCTAATGCTAATAGGGAGTTTGTCGGAGACAAACTCTCACCTCTAATGCTAATAGGGAGTTTGTCGGAGACAAACTCTCACCTCTAATGCTAATAGGGAGTTTGTCGTAGACAAACTCTCACCTCTGACGTTTGACGCAGTCAAACTCTCACTGCTAACATAAATTTTAGCTAATCTTTATTTTAGCAAGAAAGCGCTTTTTTGTCGCCTGTCAATTGCGTCTATCGACTCATTTGCAAATTGCTTCGCGCCACAGAATCCGTCATACTTGGAGAAAACTACCCTTCGCGAGGAGGATGCATCCGTGCAACCGATTTACAGTGTAGACCTGCAATTACCGAAGGACATGCTGCCAACCGACTTCGAGCAAATGGTGCTAGCCATTTCCGACACGACGATCACCTTGCTGGATCGTGATGACACCTTGCTCTTCGTTAACAGCCAAGCAGACGCGGACGCTGTTGAAGCATTTGCATACTCCTATAAGGCTGATTGCGAGCAAGGACAATGGGTCCGGCTTGAAGAGTCATGGTCGCTTAACAGCCGCAACTTCACGGACTATGGACTCATTACGCCATCTGGCAATCGATATCTCGATTTACTGCTGGCATCTATCGTTTGCTTAATCCCCGGCACTTCGCCTGACGCTGAGCTTGCTTCAGCCGCTGAACAAGCGGACGAGCATGCCATTGCCACCCACATACAAAATGACGGCCGCAGGCTGCTCGCCATTGACCGTCATCAGGTTTCACTTATGGAGGGGATTGCACGAGCCTATCGCTGCAGCTCCGAAACGGTGCTGGAAGCGACCGACTAGAGCAGATCCGCCGCCAGTTGGGCGAGTCTCGAACGTTCCCCTTTCTCGAGCGTCATATGACCGCTGACGCTCTCTTGCTTGAAGCGTTCCACAATATGCGTGAGGCCATTGCTGATCGAATCCAGATAAGGATGGTCGATCTGCTCCGGATCGCCCATCAGGACGATTTTACTTCCTTCCCCGACACGCGAAACGATCGTTTTGACCTCATGCTTAGTCAAGTTTTGCGCTTCATCGATGATGATGAATTGCCCCGGTATCGAACGCCCCCGAATATAAGTGAGCGCCTCTACCTGAATGCTGCCGAGCCCCATTAATATTTTATCAATATCGCCCGACTTCTTCGTATCAAACAAATACTCCAAATTATCATAAATCGGCTGCATCCACGGACGCAGCTTCTCTTCCTTCTCACCCGGTAAATATCCGATATCCTTCCCCATTGGAACGACCGGTCTTGCGATCAGCAGCTTCTTGTATTTGTGCTCATCCTCCACCTTCATCAGACCTGCAGCAAGCGCCAGGAGCGTCTTGCCTGTACCGGCTTTACCGGTCAGCGTCACGAGTGGAATGTCGTCACTGAGCAATAGCTCCAGTGCCATGCGCTGCTGCGCATTACGGGCGGTAATCCCCCACACCGGATCATTGCTTAGATAGAGCGGCTCCAGTCTTGCACCGTCTTGGCTGACTTTGAGCAGCGCGGATTTAGACGTCCCCATCTCATCTCGCAGGATGACAAATTCATTCGGATGCAGTCGTGAATTGAGCAGAAGATTCTTGATCGTAAGAAACCGGTAAGTATAAAATTCATCAATTACCGAAGGATGCACTTTAAGCGTTAAATAACCTGCATACACATCCGATGGTGCAACCACCTGATCGGATAAATAATCTTGAGCTTCAAGCCCCAATACATCCGCTTTAATGCGGACGAGTACATCTTTACTGACAATGATAACAGGACGCGGGTCTCCTTTGTCCTGCTCTTCAAGATGATAATTGAGCGCCACCGCAAGGATTCGATTGTCGTTAGACATTTCACCGAACATTTCCTGTACACGCATAAAGCTGCGATGATTCAGTTCTACCTTGAGAACGCCCCCGTTATCAAGTTCAATTCCTTCGTGCAATCGTCCCGTCATCCGCATTTGGTCCAGCAGCCGGGACACATGCCGTGCATTTCGGCCAAGCTCATCAGCCAATCTTTTCTTTGAATCAATTTCTTCCAACACCACCGCGGGTATAATGATCTCGTTGTCGTCGAAAGCGAAGATCGCTTGCGGATCATGTAAGAGTACATTGGTGTCGAGCACGAATATCTTTTTCATCGTGAGCCCTCCTGGCGTTGGAATTTCATTCAAAGGCGTACATAGCGCGGCCTGCATCTAGGCAAACTATGCTTGAACAAACTTTGCAGACTCTAGAAAGGTCAGGTGGCGAAAATGAGAAAGTGGCTGGTGCCCGCTATGATCCTTTGCTTGCTGGCAACAGGCTGTAATACTGTCGCCCGCAATGAGACATCACCCTCTCCACAGAATGATAAACGCGTTCGTGCACAGCAGAGCGCTCCGCAGAAGAAGCAAATCAGCAGCCCTAAACAAGTCGCAGCTCATTTAGAGGATCTGGCGCGGCATGTACCCGGCGTGAAAGCCGCTCACTGTGTCGTGTTTAAAAATACAGCGATCGTTGGCATTGATGTAGCAGGAAACTTGGAACGATCCCGTGTTGGAACGATCAAATATGCGGTTGCAGAAGCTTTCCGCAAAGACCCCTATGGCATTGATGCCATCGTGACCGCCGATATCGACATTGGGACCCGCCTTAAAGAAGTACAGGCCGACATGAAGCGCGGCAGGCCCATTGCCGGATTTGCCGAAGAGATGGCCGACATCATAGGGCGGATCGTCCCTCAAGTTCCGCGAGATATCCAACCGGAGCAACCGGATCCAGCTAAGACGGATAAGCAAAAAATGAAACAAAAGCTCTAGACCTACGAAGACACCGGCACCGTGAGAGTCGGTATAAGAACACAAAAAGCCTAGTGATTCCTCACTAGGCTTTCTTCATGGCAGCAAACACCTGTCCATCCAGTTTGTCTGCAGCTCTTCTGTCGTAAGTTTTCTCATACTCGGGTCTTGCGGACAAGCGTGCGCCGTAAAACATCGCATCGCGTACCGAAGCAATATCGATGTCGAAACATACCAATTTGAATGGCACGTCCTCAAGACCTAGCCGTGCCGTGCCGTAGATCGTTTGAACAGTACCCGGCGCAAACACAGTAACGCTTACATCCACTTTCGAAGTCATATTCACCGTTAGGCGCGAGCGACCATCAATGGCAAAACGCAGCGTGGAGCGGTTGACCGCATAAATCCACGATATTACGCTGGAAGTCGGAACTCCGCTGTCTGCATCAATTGTGTGTAACAGAACAAACGGTTCTTTCTCCAGGCCACTTAGCAACTCGTCAGTAAGTACGGTGACAAGTTCAGTCATCCGCAGTCCTCCTTGCCTATTGTGTAAGTGCTTCGATGGTTTTATTATACCATAGCATACGTCGTACTACCACATTCATTCCGCCAATTTGGATGCCAGCGCCGATTTTGCTTCCTGAAGTTTAGCTTCATTCAGATGTACATATGGTGAGCGCCATTCCCCTTCGAGCGGGATAAACGTGATATCGCTTTTGCTTATGCCGAAGTACGTTTTCATCATATTTTCTACTTCGTCACTAGGAATATCCATACGCATATTGTTGCCTACCGCCTTAATGACATTAGCCATTTTGGGTACGCTGGAGAAGGATTTGAGTTTATCCGCGATTTCACCAAGCACCTGACTTTCACGGCGATTGCGGTCAAAGTCGCTCGACATATTCGTACCGTCATTGGACTTGCGGTAACGGACGAAATCAAGCGCATCATCACCTTTAAGCTTCTGAGGGCCCTTCTTCAAATCAATGCTCGTGCCATCCGCATTGTCGACGTAACGCATGTCCATGTCCACATCAACATCGACGCCGCCAAGCGCGTCTACGACATCAACGAAGCCTTGAAAGTTGATCGTTGCCGTATAGTCAATCGGGATATCAAAATATTTGCTGAACATTTTGCGCAAATCCTGCTTCGCTTGCCTCTCCGCGTCTTTCCCCTTCAAGCCGTCATTTCTTGCGCCTGCGAGGAATCTTGAATAATACGCATTTGCTTTGCGGCTATTGTAGCCAGAGAGCTCAATCTTGGAATCACGAGGAATGGACACAACGACTGCGGACTTCGTATTCGGGTTAAACGTCGCAATCATCATGACATCTGTATTCAAGCTGCCTGTTTCCTTCCGCGTATCTACGCCTAGCAGCATAATCGATACCGGCTTCACCTTAACCGACTGGTTCGCAGAAACCGTTACGGCCGGATCGGCATCCGTCGTAATTTCACCCAGTACATCCTTCGAAACCTTATATAAATAGCCCAGGTACCCTGCAACGCCAATCAGTAAGGCCAGAAACAGTACCATCACTCGGCGCAGCCAATATCTCTTCTTGCGCTTATCCTTACGTGGAGACAAATCGGATCCCCTAGTCATGACTTCCACCTTCGTCAGTTATATTTCGGATTCTCGTTGATATCTTGAAGCAGCTGTTCTCCGGCTTCTCGGGGAAACATTTGCAGCTTGCTCTTATTATCCTTGTCAAACCTCAAATGGATCATCGTATCATCTACCGTATGTATGTGCAGATTCGATATACCGTGATCCTCTGTCAGAATCTCGAGGAAGAAATCTCGGGTGTCGATTGCAGCACGGTCTTCCGGTCTTGCTTCTGCTACCAGCTGAATTTGAAGCCAATTGAACAAGGCATCCTCAAACCGCAAGTTAAGCCCCTCCCGTATCCGAACTGCTGCTTCCACCGCGTTTTCCTTTAAGCTTGTCATAGAATTGTCTACCCCGAAGCAGAGCCATCATAAACACGGCAACGGACATGCACTGGATAATTGGCAATTTATCGAATTGCAGTACGAACAGCACAAACGATCCGCCCGCCATCACGAGATGCACGAGTATTTCTTTGAGGATCGGCAAACGTTGTACACGAAATACAGCGTTAAAAATATAAATGGTCAAAGCCAGAATGATAAGATAGGTCAAAATAGGATGAGCGTGAAACCAGTTCTGCATGATGCTTCTACCTCCCGAATGACTTGAAATGACTTCCATATGGTCACGGACGAGAAACGGCAGGGCAACAACGAACTCTTCTGCATGAAGAGAGCGCTGCTAACCCTGCCTGTCATCTAGTGCCATCAATGGCGATTGTATACCTCTTAAACGCCAGCTTGTGCTGTCTTACGTTGTTTCTCGGCGCGCTCGCGCTCGCTCTTATTGAGAAGCTTCTTACGAAGACGAATCGACTTCGGCGTTACTTCGCAATATTCATCGTCGTTCAGATATTCCAGCGCTTGCTCAAGGGAGAACAAGATTGGTGTTTTCAAACGAACGGTGTCGTCTTTACCAGCGGAACGAACGTTTGTCAGTGCTTTTTCTTTACAGATGTTAACGATGATGTCGTTATCGCGGTTGTGCTCGCCGACAATCATACCTTCGTATACATCTGTACCCGGCTCCATGAACAGAACGCCGCGATCTTCTACGCCCATCATGCCATAGAAAGTAGTTACGCCATTCTCACTGGAAATAAGAACACCTTGATGACGTCCACCGACGGATGAGCCAGCAAGCGGACCGTAGCTATCGAATGCGTGGTTCATGATGCCGTAACCGCGAGTCAGTGTCAAGAAGTTCGTACGGTATCCGATCAAACCGCGTGCAGGAATGATGAATTCAATACGTACTTGACCTGTACCGTTATTGATCATGTTGACCATCTCGGCTTTACGGGAACCAAGGCTCTCCATAACTGCGCCAGTGCTTTCTTCCGGTACGTCGATAAGCAAACGCTCGTAAGGCTCATTCTTCTGACCGTCAATTTCCTTGATAATAACTTCAGGTTTGGAAACTTGAAGCTCGAAGCCTTCACGACGCATGTTCTCGATCAAGATACCCAAGTGAAGCTCACCACGGCCGGAAACAACGAATGCATCCGGGCTGTCTGTTTCTTCTACACGAAGAGCCACATCTGTTTCAAGCTCTTTGAACAGACGCTCGCGCAGCTTACGGGAAGTTACCCATTTGCCTTCGCGACCTGCGAATGGACTATTGTTAACAAGGAATGTCATTTGCAATGTCGGCTCATCGATCTTCAGAACCGGCAGCGCCTCTGGGTTAGCAGGATCTGCAATGGTTTCACCGATGTTGATTTCACGAATACCGGCAATGGCTACGATATCGCCTGCGCCTGCTTCTTCAACCTCAACACGTTTCAGACCTTGGAAACCAAACAGCTTCTCAATACGCGCTTGTTTCGTCACACCTTCGCGGTTGATAACAGCTACGGATTGGCCTTGACGGATGATACCGCGGTTTACACGACCAACTGCGATACGGCCCAGGTACTCGTTGTAATCAAGCAACGTAACGAGGAATTGAAGCGGCTCGTCTACGCTTTCTGTCGGAGCCGGAATTTGCTCGATGATTGTCTCATAAAGCGCCTGCATGTTCTCGTCTTGTTTGTCAACATTCAAGCTAGCCGTACCCATCAATGCAGATGCGTATACAACCGGGAATTCAAGCTGCTCATCACTGGCACCAAGCTCGATGAACAGATCCAATACTTCGTCAACGACTTGCTCCGGGCTTGCATTCGGACGGTCGATTTTGTTCAAAACAACAATCGGAGTCAAATTGCTTTCCAGTGCTTTACGAAGTACGAATTTCGTTTGCGGCATACAGCCTTCGAATGCATCAACGACCAGAAGAACGCCGTCAACCATCTTCATGATCCGCTCTACTTCACCGCCGAAATCGGCATGTCCAGGAGTATCCACGATGTTGATTAGAAACTCCTTGTAGTTTACTGCCGTGTTCTTAGCCAAGATGGTAATGCCGCGTTCCCGTTCCAAATCATTGGAATCCATGGCGCGTTCTTGAACCGTTTCATTGTCACGGTACGTGCCGGATTGTTGAAGCAATTTGTCGACTAGCGTAGTTTTACCATGGTCAACGTGCGCAATAATTGCGATATTCCTGATGTTCTCTCTGGCTTGCATGTTAAGAATCCACTCCAACTTTTTTTTATTTATTAGTCTGCTGTGTGCGGGCTTGCGACAAACGTGTTAAACAATTGAACCTTTACCAGCGAGCTTTACGTCCCGCAACGAGCCAAGCACCAAGCGCGAGAAATGCGATGGCGATAAGGTATAAGCCCCAGCCCCACACTAGCATGATGCCAAAAAACGACGCTGAAACAAGAGCAAGGATAATGGCAAGTGTTCGTGGAAACTTCGGATGGTACGTATCAAACAAATGATATTCGTATAAACCGATGGAAACCGCAAAAATGAATAAAGGCCATAAGTAGTGCATGTTGCTCCATCCGAACGCAATGCAAAAGAAAAAAATAAAGGCGTTAATTGTCAGAATCGCTCCCGGGATTAGAACAATCGGAGGAAGCAGTCGTCCAAAAAACAGCACGTGCAGCAATATGCCGGGAATCAGAACGAAAAGCGGCCAGAAGTTTGTGCCGATAAACCCAAACAGTCCAAGCTTTCCGAGTAAAATAACAGCACCCGCGATCAAAAACAAAAGACCGATGGTGTATTGGTTTTTCGACATGCCTATGTTCCTTTCTCTCTGGCACTTTTTTAACATCTACTAGTGTACTGGAACAGCAGGCAAAAAACCAGTGTTACTGCTACATTTACTCTAAAAATATAGTTTACCTTATCTTTTTATTCGCAGCAATGCCACAATAATGACCAAAGGGATGCAAAGAACCGGAATTGCCGTTAACAGAACCGATAATTCATTCGTGAATAACGGGTGAATCGCTGGATCGTGCACCAGCATTTCACCTGCCGCATAACCGAGTAGTCCCCCTCCGATGTAAACAAAAGAAGGAAATTTGCGAATCATGGTACTAAGTAGCTGACTCCCCCAAATAATCATAGGTATGCTAAGGGCAATCCCGAGTACAATAAGTACGGGCTCCCCTTCTGCCACTGCGGCAATGGCCAAGACATTGTCCAAACTCATAATAAAATCAGCGATCACTATGGTTCGGATTGCACTGGAAAGTGAGGTTACCTTGCGCATGTTGTGAAATTCCTCGGCATGTGACGATGCGTCCGTTACCAGCTTGATGGCAATCATGAACAACAAGATGCTGCCGACAGCCTGAAGGTACGGTACCTGCAGCAGCGTCAGCGCAATTAGCGTCAGCAAACAGCGCAGTAATACGGCGGCAGCAGCACCCCATGTTACGGCCTTGCGCCGCTGAGCTTTCGGAAGCTGCTGGCTCGCCAAAGCGATTACTACGGCATTATCACCGCTCAAGAGCAAATTGATAAACATAATTTGAACGAAAATAATTAAGCTGTCCACAAATTACGCCTCCTCAAGAAGAAACGGCTTAGGCCGTCCTTTGGCGATGGAGCTTCTTCCTACGTTAGGAAAGTACTCGTCTATGACGTGTATGTCCCAAGTGGACAGCTTATGTTTATGAATTTTTGAATCCTTCTCTGTTTTTAAACGTAAGAACGATAAACATCATAGCGCTCTAAAGAAAAGGAGGACAGAAAGGCAATGGACTTTTTCTCACTTGAATTTCTTTCTGCACTGGTTACCATCGTCTTTATCGACCTCATTCTTGCCGGCGATAACGCCATCGTAATCGGGC
Organism: Paenibacillus sp. J22R3; assembly: GCF_056269305.1. Taxonomy (NCBI): domain Bacteria; kingdom Bacillati; phylum Bacillota; class Bacilli; order Caryophanales; family Paenibacillaceae; genus Paenibacillus; species Paenibacillus sp. J22R3. The sequence continues at coordinate 8,611 of NZ_JBWDNS010000009.1, forward strand.
TTGCAGCTCGAAAACTGCCTAAGGAACAGCAAAAAAAAGCCGTCATATGGGGGACAGTCGGTGCCGTCGGTATTCGAGCCATCGCTACCACATTAGTTGTATACTTGCTCAATGTTCCGTGGCTCATGCTGGCAGGCGGCATTTTGCTGCTCTGGATTGCTTACAAGCTGCTGGTTGATAATGAAGCACATGACAATATCACGGCAGGCAACACCTTATGGCAATCTGTACGTACAATCATTATAGCCGATGCAGCTATGGGTTTAGACAATGTCATCGCGGTCGCAGGTGCGGCTCATGGCAGTGTACTACTGGTTCTGCTTGGACTTATCATCAGCATTCCAATCGTAGTTTGGGGCAGTACGCTGTTTATTAAGCTGATCAACAAGATCCCATGGATAGTTTACGTAGGATCCGGAGTGTTGGCTTATACGGCAGCCAAAATGATTACGCACGAAATTAAGCTCGAAGAATTCTTCAAGAATAACCCCGCTTTTGAGTGGTCGTTCCTGATATTGATCGTCATCGTTATTATCGTAGCAGGTCTTTGGAAGAACGCTTCACGCAAACAGGAAACCGGAATGGAAAAAAGCAGGGAATCCCATTAATCTGGGGTTCCTTGCTTTTTTATTTAGAACCAACGATCCTCGCCTGCCGTTTCAACTGCATTCCGAACCTCCGGCGTAATACGCATCACTTCTACGCTTGAAACTGCCTCCGCAATCATCGCATCAAGCCCGGCAATCGCCTGCTCGGTTTTCTCGACTATGGCCAAATTCGGATTGGTGCTTGGTGATTTCGGAACAAACAACGTACAACAATCCTCATAAGGCAGAATCGATGTCTCGAACGTATCAATCTTACGGGCAATTCGAATGATTTCATTCTTATCCATCGTAATGAGCGGTCTAAGCAGCGGGAGCTGCGTGGAACGGCCGATAACATTCATGCTGCCGAGCGTCTGGCTAGCTACTTGGCCTAAGCTGTCTCCCGACACGAGACCGAATCCACCAACCTGTTCCGCGATCAACTCCGCGATTCGGAGCATCGAGCGGCGCATCAGCGTAATGATCAGTGGATCTTGTCCGGACTGCGCCAGTGCCGTTTGAATCTCGGTAAACGAAACCAAATGAAGCTTGATGGGCACTCCGCTGTAGTGTGACAGTCGTCTAACCAAGTCAATTACTTTCTCCTTCGCTTTATCGCTCGTGAACGGATAGCTGTGAAAATGCACCGCCTCGATCTCCAGACCCTGTCTCATCGCCAGATAGCCCGCTACAGGGCTGTCAATCCCGCCGGAGAGCAGCAGCATCGCTTTACCGTTCGTGCCGTAAGGGTAGCCTCCAGCGGCTTGTACGACGCTGCTGAAGACGTAAGTGCCTTCCGGTTGAATTTCAACGCGAAGTTCAACTTCAGGTTCCTTAACATTCACCTTTAGCCCAGGTGTTTCACGCAGCACATGACCGCCGACCAAATGATTCATTTCTTGCGTATCATGCGGAAACTGTTTCTCCACCCGCTTTGTCGACACTTTGAATGTCGCGGGCTGCGACGGAAGCGCCCCCATAACTTCCAGTGCGGCAGAGCGAATGGCCTCCAGTTCATTCGCAACCTTTCGAATAGGACTGAAAGTCGCAATTCCGAAAATATCTTTAAGTTTTACTGCCATTTCCTCATAAGGCTCGCCATTTAATGTGATATAGATTCTTCCGTAAGTACGCGTAATTTCAGCACGAACAAAACTTGCCAATGCTCGCCTTACTTGTTCAACCATTCGTTTATCGAAACGGTCGCGGTTCTTCCCTTTCATCGTAAATTCGCCGAAACGAATTAGGATCATATCCGGATTCATGATGCGTTTACCCCTTCCTCTCGAGCGGCTTTAGCTGCTGAACGACCAAACGCAGCTTCTGGCAGAGCCAATCCAGCTCTTTCTCGCCATGCTCATCCCCGAAACTAATGCGAATTCCGCTCACTGCTCGTTCATATGAAGTATGCATGGCCTGAAGTACGCGGCTTGGCTCATCGCTCTTGGATGAACACGCAGATTTGGTCGATGCCATAATTTCCTGCTTCTCGAGCATATGAATGATAACCTCAGGCTTCATGCCGGGGTATGAGAAATGCACGATATGCGGCGCTGCACCGCTGCCAAGCTTACAATCGGTACTGCCGTTTATGAGCAGCTCTGGCATCTCCTTGATGGATGCAATAAGCCGTTCCCTCAGCTTGTACATGTGCCCTGCTCTTGCGGAGCTGCTCTCTACGGCAAGGCGGAACGCCTTTGCGGAAGCAACAATTGCCGGAACGTTCTCCGTACCCGGACGAAGGTCGCGCTCCTGGCTGCCCCCTCTTAATAAAGGCTCTAACGCCACGACTTGCCGGACGTATAATAAACCAACACCTCGTGGGCCATTCACTTTATGTGCCGAAGCCGAGAACATATCAATGCCAGAGCCGACAAGATCAACCGTAAGTTTACCGACACTTTGAACCCCATCCACGTGGAACCAAACACCTTTATGTCCTTTCAGCAGCTCACCGATTTCCCTGATCGGCTGAATCGCTCCTACTTCATTATTTACATGCATGACGCTTACCAGTATGGTCTCTTTCGTCAATGCAGCTTCAAGGTCGGATACAGATACAACGCCAAACGAATCCACCGGTAAATACGTCACTTCAAAGCCTTCACGCTCCAGCGCTTTGAATGCTTCATATACAGAGGGATGCTCCACAACCGTTGTAATCAAATGATTGCCGCGTTTCTTACCGCTTCTCGCCGCTCCCATAATAGCCATATTATTGCTCTCCGTACCACTTGAGGTAAATATCCATTCCTTTGTTTCCGTACCCGGAAATATCGAAGCAATCGCCCCTCTTGCACGTTCCAGCAAATTACCCGCTTCCTGGCCGCTTCTGTGAAGCGACGACGGATTCGCATAATGCTTCGCCATGACTTCTGCCATCGTTCTGATGACTTCTTCATGCGGAGGCGTAGAAGCACAGTGATCAAAATAATACATCTTATCCAGCTTCCTCTCATCCTTCTGACAACAAACGAAAAAGATCAGCGAAAATGCTGTGAAGGGTACATGGCTTCTTGTCCCTAATCACAACGATCTCCGTGATCTCTTATTCTCTCCAGCCGTTAAAGTTCTTCTGCGGCTTCGTCGGCATGCTTAAATGGAACTGTCGTATTGATCTTTGGAGCGTTGTACTTTGGCTACATAGCGCTGTGTCTCATGAGGCAGCAATGACATCATCGCCGCAAAGTCTTCATTGCTCTTAATTCCCGCACGGTCTACTCTGCCCGGACCGGCATTATAAGCAGCTAAGACCGTTTGTTCATTACCTTCATACTTACGCATGAGATAAGCAAGGAATTTAGTTCCGCCTTCAATATTTTGCTGCGGATCAAAGGAATTCGTAACGCCAAGACCACGAGCGGTGCCATCCATTAGCTGCATAAGCCCCTTCGCCCCGGCAGAGGATTCCGCGTTTGGATTATAGGAGGATTCCGTATGTATGACCGCTTTAATAAGTGTTGGATCAATACCATATTTGGATGCGGCAGCATGAATATAGGCATCAAATTCTGATGGTCTGCTGTCGCCGTCAGTAGAGCTTTGAGCTGCTGCAGATTGAATCATAGGGACTAAACCGCTCAGCGCCTCGAGTGAGATCATTCCTGGCTGTGCAGTCATGTCAGCAAGCGCCGAAGTGCCTGTCCCGCCCGCCATGTATTGCTGAAGCAATGAATCGAACATGGAGGAACCGTCTTGGCCGCTCGCAGAAGATAGGACATTCTCATTACCGTTCAGATCCAGACTAGGCATCATCTGCAATTGCAGCAATGATTTCATTATTCGCGGATCAATGCTCATGGTGTACCTCCACATTCACTTTGGCAATTCGACATTAGATAACACTATTTTACAACTTTTTTGCAGGATCCGCCAGTAAGCAATTAGTCCCGGCTAATATAAGGCAGTTTATTAATTTATGATGTGTTTTCATGAAAGAAGCCGGCAGAGATTAATCTCTGACCGGCTTCAGATCCATTAGGTTATCGCGTAATAAAGGGGAACAAGGACCAAGTAAGCAGCAGCGGCTATAAATCCTAGCGTAATGGACCAAACGCCAAGACCTCGAGCACCCTGCCTGTAAGCAATGAAACCGACAATGATTGCCGTAGCACCGAGCACTACAGGCCATACCACCCATGACAATGCCGCTAATATAAGCGCTGCCCAGCCTGTAGCACGGCCGGCAGACTTCGTTTCACGAACTGCATCATTCGTGAGATGATTGCTTTCGCGGGTTGGATAGGAATGGATCGCCTGACGCGGTACAGCAATTTCGGCAGACATTTCTTCGTTGTAAGCCTTCATGTCTGGATGATACAAAGGATTAGTCGATGAGTCATCATGCGGGCTATGGGAGAACTGCCCTTCTGATTCGCGTTCCATCAAGCCTCACTCCTTCGCTTTAAAGGTATGGCAGCAGGTAGCTGCCTGATTCGTTGCGGTATCCTGATGGTTACCTCCAAAGCCCTCTTCAGCAAATTCAGATCCGAAATGATTGTTCGCCTGACTGTCGATGTCGATTTCAATTTTCGCGGCATTGCACTGATTTCCTTCTTTCCAGAACGAACAGTTGGCAACACTGCAGCTTACGCCATTCGGCATAAAAATCACCCCCGGTATCAAGTTGCCCGTACCGGGGGTGATGTATGCTTTCCTTATTTTTGACCCTGCATACGGCGCTGAGTCATGTAGTCGCTCTCATAGTAGGATAGATCATCGCGGAGCTCTTCATAAATTTTCGATACAGTAAGTACGATATCACGAGCGGCACGTACCGGCTTCTTACGGAAACGGATCGCATCTTGTCCAGTGTAAGCGTAACGGCCATCCTCGGAATAACATTCGTTCTTAGGGTAGAAAAATGCATTTACACATTGATGATACGCTTCGTATAGACCACGTTCTGCAAAATCAATATCGAAATTAGGACGTCTTATCGCCACACCCAATTTTTCGTAAGCAACTTCGGAGAATACAAGCATGTGTCTGAGGTCTGCCAGCAAACCTTTATAGAAAAGCTCGGAATCGCTTCCTTGATCTTCTTCTGTTAGCTGTGGAAGCGCATACTGGTTCAGAAACGTCTCCAAATGGCCGACCGCAAGTTTTAATTTGTCTCTCGTTGATTCGCTAATCGCTTTTACGTTAGTCGAAGGCATTATGGTAGATCCCCTTTCATCATCGCAAACAATACTTAAATCATCAACATCGTACCACAAATAGCAAACAGATGGTACTCCGGATTGCCGAATCGCCCCCGTATATTTTCACCTGCACGACGTCACCCTAAGACAAGCAGCCCATTGGGCTTCCAGTCAAACCTAGCAAGTACAGTTATTCAAGGGGGTATTCACCATGACGAGGCGCAAATGGGTCGGCTGGTTTTGTATTCTGGCAGCTGCCGCATTGCTCATTCCGCTCACACCTTGGTTCAGCTCGCCAAGTCCCGACAATAAAGAAAAGAAACCCGAAATGCGCACCATGTCCGCGCACCGTGAGCGTCAGCTCAAGCTGGCAACGGTAAAGCATGATATGGATGCTACGGCAGTTCTATGCCATGCGGAGTGCGCGAAGAATTTCCAGAAGCTGATGAAGCATGAAGCCTCGGCAGCAACGAATGAGCATCATCTCACGCACTTAATGAAGATGCATAAACAGATGATTTACGTCTGGTGGAGACATCAAAGTCATTCCATCACGAAAGGCAGCAAACCTGCTTTATCCCAGCTCAATGAAGAAATGATGAAAGCGAAGCAGCATGTCATTGCAGGGAAGGCTTATTCCTCCTCTCCGCTTCAATTAAACGGACATCGATACATGATCATCGGTGAGCCTGATACGTTGCACAGAGGCGACGGCATTGCGGCTATTCTGCTGCAGGACATCGTAACGAAAGTACAAGGCCACCAACAGCGCAATTTGCGGCTTGTCCCTTATCCGGCTGAAGGCAAATACAAGATCGAGTCTGTCAAACCGAACTCTACGGAAGATATTACGGTTAGAAGCGGTGAAGACAACGGCAATGCCAGTCACTACCATATGAACGAGGTTGTGGTAAAGTTCCGTCAACCGCCAACGGTAGATCAATTAGCTCAAATCAAACAGGATATTACCGCTCTCTCCATGAAAAAGCTTGGGTATACGTATGTTTTCCGCTCCAGAGTGATGGATGCGGAATCGATGATGCGTTACTTCAAAACGAGCTGGCACGTCGTGTATGCCGAGCCTCACTACTTATATATGACTAATGAGGCATCGGATATTATCCCTAACGATGCGCTTTATTCGGAATATCAATGGAATCTGCCTGTCATCGAAACGGAGAAAGGCTGGAATGTTTCGAAAGGCAGCAATAATGTCGTTATTGCGGTACTGGATACCGGCGTGCAAATGGATCATCCCGATCTGAAAGGCAAGCTTGCAAAAGGCACCAATCTGGTCATCCCAGATGCGCCGCCGGATGACGATGTCGGTCACGGCACACATGTCGCAGGGATCATCGCTGCCGCAGTCAATAACGGAGAAGGCGTCGCGGGCATGACCTGGTACAACAAAGTGTTACCGGTCAAAGTGCTGGACAGCAGCGGCGCAGGCTCTACTTACACGGTCGCGGAAGGCGTCATATGGGCAACTGATCATGGGGCCAAAGTCATTAATATGAGTTTGGGCAACTATGCAGAAGCTCAGTTTCTGCACGATGCGATCAAATACGCCTATGACAAAGGTGTTGTGCTAATAGCGGCTAGCGGCAATGATAATACGGAGCGCCCCGGCTATCCAGCTGCATATCCCGAGGTGTTCGCAGTAGCTTCCACAAATTCGGACGGCACACGCTCGACATTCTCCAACTACGGAAGTTATATCGATGTAGCCGCACCGGGCTTCAGCATCGCCAGCACCTATCCGGGCAGCCAATATGCTGCGCTCTCCGGCACTTCAATGGCAAGTCCGCATGTAGCCGCACTTGCCGGGCTCATTCGGTCGATCAATCCGGATCTGACCAATGTTGAAGTCATGGATATCATGCGAAAGTCTGCCAAGGATCTCGGCGACAAAGGCAAGGATAAGTACTTCGGCTACGGCCAAATCGACGTCGTCAATGCGCTGAAAGCCGCGCAGCAGTCGAAAGTATCGCTGCAGCAATTTCCGCAGCAGGTTGAACGGCGCTTGGCTCAGATCGCGAGCAAATATGAATAAATAGGATGAAAACCGTCTGACCTGTTTAGCGTCAGACGGTCTTCGTCGAAAACGAAGAAGCCCGCAAGGCATAAGCCTTGCGGGTTTCTTGAGCATGTGGAAAGCTTGCCGTAAGCCGGGTTCTGTGCCTCTTGTGGTGTGACGGGAACTACCCTCCCACGTTTGAAGCGACAATCATCTATCTAGGCCGATCATTGCTAATCAGCTCAAGCGACCAACCCGAACGCTCCCCGGGCAGAGGTGCAGCTCTAGGCTGCTGCGTTCTCTCGGTCTTGCTCCAGATGGGGTTTACCAGCCCCATTGTCACCAATGGCGCTCGTGGTCTCTTACACCACGGTTCCACCCTTACCTGTACCGGATTTGCATCCGGCCATCGGCGGTCCATTTCTGTGGCACTATCCTTCGGCTCGCGCCGACTGGACGTTATCCAGCATCTTTGCCCTACGGAGCCCGGACTTTCCTCTCGCGGCAACAAGGCCGCCAGCGATTGTCTGTCAAACTTTCCGTGTACAACACAGTATACGCTGATCGAAGGAAAAGCTCAAGGTCTGATTCATTTCCATCCAGGCGACGATTTATGATTACAGGAATTGGAACGGTTCTGTCTCCACCTGTGAGGCAATCGCCTCAGTCGCATATTTCCGCTGCTGGAGCTCTCGGCGCAGCCAATCGGCAACGCGAGGCTTCATCAGCTTCTCAATATTGTGGCCGGGGTCGATAATCGACAGCCCTGCCATCGCTGCATCATGCGCTGTATGGTAATCCATATCACCCGTTACAAGCACATCAGCGCCGGCAAACAACGCATGGCGTACATATCTGGCACCGGAGCCGCCAAGTACCGCCACTTTGCGTACATCGCGATCCAGATCGCCAACGACGCGCAGTGCCGGAATCTCGAATACGGCTTTTGCCCGTTCAGCAAGCTCACGAAGCTTCACTGCCGCAGGCAGCTTGCCTACGCGGCCGAGTCCGAATACGCGGCCTTTCATATCGACAGGATACAAATCATAAGCCACTTCCTCGTAGGGATGCGCCTTCAGCATGGCTTGTACAACTTTACGCTGCACGCTTGCAGGTACAATCGTTTCCACGCGGATTTCCTGTACGCGCTCAAGCTTGCCCTTCTCCCCGATAAACGGTTCGGCAGTATCACCGGGCAGGAAGGTGCCGACGCCTTCGATATTAAAGCTGCACTGGCTATAGCCGCCGATTTCTCCTGCCCCGGCATTCCAAATCGCTTGAAGCACTTGTTCGTGATGCGTTTTCGGAACAAAGACGACCAGCTTGAACAGCTTGTCTGAATGAACATCTTCAAGGGAAGCGCGGCCTTCGGCCGGCAATCCGAGCAGATCAGCCATCCAGTCATTAATTCCGCCGTCCGCTACATCAAGATTGGTATGCGCGATATAAACGGCGATATCGTTCTTGATTAGCTTCTCGTACAGCTTGCCTGCCGGAGTTGAAGTATCCAGCTTCGCAAGGGGTCTATAAATTATCGCATGATGGGCGATGATCAGTTCTGCGCCGAGTGCAATGGCTTCATCCACTACCACGTCGGTAACATCGAGTGCGACAAGCACCTTACTGACTACCTTCTGCAGAGTTCCGAGCTGAAGACCGATTTTATCGTTCTCCATTGCGATATGTTTGGGAGCCAGCTGCTCGATTAGCTGGATGACGGTTTGGCCGTTCGCAAACATGACAGCACCTCCTCAATCCCTTTCATTTCACCGCGCAGCTGTGCTTCCTTCTCACGCGATTCCGCGAGATCCGACTGCCCCAATTGACGGCAAATCCGATCGAGCTTCCCGTGCTCATGCTGCCATTTGTTGTGAAGCCAATCGCTCGGCTGTCGCAGCAAATAGGGACCCATCCGGTAGAGCCATTCCTGCTTCGCGGCCTCTGTCATAGACGGAATTTCCAGGAACGACGCATGATATACGCCTTCATTAGTAATCGAAGTTGGGCTATGTTGCTCATGCAGCGCATGCAGTACTTCATAGATACGGCCATCCTCTTCCAGAATCATTTCATCCTGCAGGACATAACCGTGCTGCACGAGCCACTTCCGAACGATCTCTTCGCCGACATTCGGCTGAAGCACCAGCTCACGAACGCCTTCAAGTTTGCCGGCCTGACGACCAGCCTCCAAGATGTCTGCCATCAAGCTGCCGCCCATTCCGGCAATCGTAACCGTGTCTGCTTCACCTGGGGCAAGAACAGCTAGTCCATCGCCTTGTCGAACCTCAATCTTCTTCGTCAGACCCGCTTCGGCTACCTGTCTCTTAGCAGCTTGAAACGGCCCTGTATTCAACTCTCCCGCGATAGCGGATGGACATTTACCGCTTTGCAGCAGGTACACCGGCAGCAGCGCATGGTCGGAACCAATATCTGCAACTCGTGCTTGTGCCGAGACCAGATCTGCAATTTGCTGTAAACGTTTAGACAACTTTATCATCTCATGCAACCCACGCAATCCATTGTTTTCGAAGGGAGAAGAGCAGTGCTCCCCCCGCCATAATTTTGACCATTAATTGAAGCTGTAATCCAAACTCCGCATCTGCGAACACAGCAGCGTACAGCTCAGGCATGAACCAGACGAGCGCACCGGCAACAAACAGTATCGATGCCACCGGTCTTGACCAGCGATGGAAGAACCAGCTGCACCAGCCAAATACGAACGAAGCCGGCAGCCAGTACAGCTGGATTTCGAACCATTTGGGCGATTCCGTATTGTTTGACAACAGCCATGCATATACGAGGAAGGAAGCCATCCAGCCGCATAAATGCAACAGCGGAATTCGGCCTCCAATACCAAATGCGATCCAAAATAACGAACAGAAAGCAAGAAGTCCGGCTTTCCATCCCCATGCTTCGAGCGCATGTAACTGCAGCATGTATAAGCCTGCACCCAACATAAGCAGCATCCCGGTCCCGATTAATCCTATTCCTACAGACTCGTTTTTGGCACGATATCGTTGTCCAATGAAGAGCAAGATGTAGACGCCGGTAATCGACAGCGCAATTTGCAATAGCGGATGAAAAACAGTAAAATAAAGAAAAACAAAACAGATCAAGGAAAAAATACCAAATGTCAGGAGCCACTGTTTAACAGACGCTCCTTTCACTGCAACCGCTGCTCGACCCGCAAAGGTAGTCGGAGCGCGCTTCTCCCCTTCTTCCAAATACAAGTTGAGCAGAAAATCACAATATTGCTCGGGAAGCAGTTTACTGCGCTGCCAATGCTCGATCTCTCTTACGATAGTCTTGCGGCGCTCTTGATCCATAACGTCACAGTGATTCCTCTCATGGTGGATTCTTAGAAGTGACACCTATCGATTTCACAAGGTGGAAAAAAGACCTTGCTGCTTCAAGCAGAAAGGTCCTGGTTGTTATTCGAGAAAATCTTTCAAACGTTTGCTTCTCGATGGATGACGAAGCTTGCGAAGTGCTTTCGCTTCAATCTGACGAATCCGCTCACGTGTAACGCCGAATACTTTGCCGACTTCCTCCAGCGTACGTGTACGACCGTCATCAAGTCCGAAACGAAGTCTCAGTACGTTCTCTTCACGCTCCGTGAGCGTATCCAGCACGTCCTCCAGCTGTTCCTTCAGCAGCTCGTATGCCGCGGCATCTGCCGGCGCGAGTGCCTCTTGATCCTCGATGAAGTCGCCAAGATGTGAATCATCTTCTTCCCCGATCGGCGTTTCAAGCGATACCGGCTCCTGTGCGATCTTCATGATTTCACGCACTTTCTCGGTGCTCAAATCCATTTCAGCCGCAATTTCTTCCGGGCTTGGCTCACGTCCAAGTTCCTGCAGCAACTGACGGGAAACCCGAACAAGTTTATTAATCGTTTCGACCATATGAACCGGAATCCGGATCGTACGTGCTTGGTCTGCAATCGCACGCGTAATCGCTTGTCTGATCCACCAAGTAGCATAAGTACTGAACTTGTAGCCCTTGGTATGGTCAAACTTCTCAACCGCTTTGATTAGACCCATGTTGCCTTCTTGAATGAGATCCAGAAACAGCATGCCGCGTCCAACATAACGTTTGGCGATACTGACCACGAGTCTGAGGTTCGCTTCAGCTAGTCTGCGCTTCGCTTCTTCGTCCCCATTCTCAATCCGCTTAGCGAGCTCGACTTCATCATCTGCCGATAGCAGCGGTACACGTCCGATTTCTTTCAAATACATGCGAACCGGATCGTTGATTTTGATGCCGGGCGGGAGCGCCAGATCATCATCGAAGTTGAAGTCGTCATGTTCACGCTCTTGGTCATCCCGATTGCTAATCGGAAGATCATCGTTCTCATTCACCACTTCAATGCCGATATCATCGAGTTGCTCGAAAAACTCATCGATTTGTTCCGGATCCTGATCGAAAGGTGAGAGCTTCTCCATAATCTCTTTGTACGTTAAGGAGGATCTTTTCTTCCCATGTTCAATCAGCTGTTCCTTGACGAGTTCCAGCTTCTGTTCAGTATCCAATTCAGTATGTTGATCATTCGCCATAATCCGACTCCCTCCTCCCTAGAAACGATCATCCTGCCGACCTTTTAGCTGTCTCTCTAGGGCATTCATTTCAATTGCAATTTGTGCTGCTTTCAACATGTCCCCGGAACGTTCCGCGCGTACCATCGCTTCTTTCAGCTGTTCGATTTCCCGAAACTTTGGCACCTTCAAGATTTCATTCACATAATCAACAAGCAAATGCTCATCGAACGGAATATCATCGTCCGTCATCAATATTGAAGCAGCTGTCCGTTCAAGTCGGCTATCTTGGAGCGAAGCGATAAACCGACTAACATCCGGATCATGTCCTTGCGCATAGTAAGCATATAAGTAAGCAGCAAGCGCTGCGTGATCCTCTACATTAAAAGCCTCTCCGAGCTTCTGATGCACCGTGTTTGCTGTATCAGCATCCTGCAGCATCTGCGCAAGCAGCTTGCGTTCAGCGACCTGATAAGCAGGCAAAACAGGCGGTGCAGAGGACGTACGACGGTTCTCGCGGTTTTCATTCCTACCATTATTCCACGAATTGTCGTTATTATCCCTTTGCGGTTTCATTTTTTGCAGCTGCTGCCGTCGATCAAAGCAGTCCTGCTTCAATGAATCCAGAGACATATCGAACTCACGGGACAGCTCTTTCAAATAAAACTCCCGCTCTGTCGGAGAATCGAGCACGGCAATGATGCCGACCGCTTCGAGCAGGTAGTTCTTCTGTCCCTCTTCTTCTAGGAGTATATGGTTTTTCTTAGCATATAGTAGTCTAAATTTCGTTGCAGATACCGGATGTTCAATCGTTTCTCGCATGAACGCATCTGCTCCATGCTTCTCAATGTACTCATCCGGATCCATGCCTCTGGGCAGCATTGCAACCTGAACGCGCAAACCCACTCGCTCCAAAAGCGGGATTGTCTTCAGCACCGCAGCTTGTCCAGCATTATCGCCATCATAACAGAGCACCGCCTCTTCAACATTGCGCTGCAATATCGAGGCATGCTCTTCTGTCAGTGCCGTACCCATAGAGGCTACACCGTTATGCACGCCTGCGCTCCACGCCTTGATGACATCCATATAACCTTCAAACAGAACAATTCGCCTGCTCTTACGCATAGCTGTTCGGGCATGATGAAAGTTATACAGGTTACGGCTCTTGTTAAACAGCATGGTCTCCGGTGAGTTCAAATATTTCGGTTGACCTTCACCGAGCATTCTGCCTGCCAAGGCGATAACCTTGCCATCACGGTTCCAGATCGGAAACATGATTCGATCACGAAACCGGTCAATGTAGCCGCTCTTGTCCTGCTTGGCAATAAGCAGTCCGCCTTTCTCCATCAGCGCGAGATCGTATTCCCGCTTCTCGAGAAAACGCGTAAGTGTGTCCCATTCCGGAGGCGCATACCCAATCATAAAATGATCGATTTGCTTATCCGTTACCCCACGATTGCGTAAATATTGCAGAGCAGTCTGCCCATGCGTCGTATTCATTAATAAATAATGATACAACTTAACGGACAGCTCATGCGCTTCAATCAGAGTGTCGCGATCTCCCCCATCAGCGGATTGTTGACGTTCCTGCGACCCTGACCAGGTGATGGGTATATTCGCTTCCTCGGCCATTACACGAATAGCTTCCGGGAACGAATACTCCTCAATCTCCTCAATAAACTTAATGGCGTTGCCGCCTTTACCGCACCCGTAGCAGTAAAAAATACCCTTCTCCGGGGTGACGGTAAACGACGGGGATTTCTCTGAATGAAACGGGCAAAGCCCCTTCATGTATTTCCCGTGCTTCGAGAGGTGAACGTACTTTCCTACCGTTTCTACTATATCGTGATGCTTAAGCACCGCTTCAATGACAGAATCCGGTATTTTCCCGTAAGCCATACACCTTCACCTTCATCCTAAATGACAAGTAATACTATTCGCTACGGCTTGGCATTCTCCTGCCGAGTTTGCAAAACTTTTGTCAGGTTTTGCAGAAAATAAGCACGGTCATCGTTAGACATCGCCTTTGGCCCTTTCGTTCTTCCGCCGCTTCGACGTCTCTTCGCCAGCTCGTGCCTGCGCTCCATTAGATAATCGATGTTGCTGTCATCATATTGTTGACCGCGCGGAGATAGTGCAATCGCGCCTCTCGACAATACAATGGTAGCCAGTCCAAAATCCTGCGTGACGACAATATCGCCGCGCCGAATATGGTTGACGATATACAAATCGACAGACTGGTCACTTCGATCGACCTGCATAATCGCAACACCTTCTTCTTCTTGGAGCCGATGATCATGAGAAGCCACCATCAGAACAGGAACCGCAAATTTTCGCGCCACTTCGACAATTTCCCGCTTAACCGGACACGCATCAGCATCTACTACAATCGTTGGTATGGCTGTCATTCGTTGCATCACCGCATCTTCTTGTAACTACCGTACTATTATATACGGCAAATAACCAAAAAATCCTGCACCCACCCTTGCATCAATTGGATTCTATATATTCCAAAATCAGACTTGCTGTTTCTTCGACAGCTCGATGGGAGACATCAATGACTAAACAACCGATGCGATCTGTGATTTGCGCCGCATATTTCAGCTCTCGCTCGATCCGGGCTGTCGTTGCATATGCAGCGCTGTCCGGCAACCCCAATGCTTTCAATCGTTCTTTGCGAATGCCATTCAAATAATTGATATCAATGGTAAGACCGACTACTTTCTCTTTGGGAATTTGGAACAGTTCATCAGGCGGGTCAAGCTCCGGCATGAGCGGAACATTAGCCACCTTGAACTGCTTATGCGCCAAATACATAGAAAGTGGTGTCTTGGATGTGCGCGAAACACCGACGAGCACAATGTCCGCCTTCAGAATACCGGTCGTATCACGCATATCATCGTACTTGACGGCGAATTCAACAGCTTCCACTTTGCGGAAATAATCCTCGTCGAGCACATGATTGAGTCCGGGTTCTTGCCTAGATTTGCGGTTTGTTTTGCTTTCGAGACTCGTGATTAGCGAGCCAAGCAAATCGATGGCGGTTACCTCGTGAATGCGGGCAAACTCCACCATTCGGTCACGCAGCCCCGGAAGCACAAGCGTATAGAGCATGATAGCACCATGCTCCTTAGCTTGCAGCACGAACCGCTCGAGCGACGCTTCGTCATGGACGAACGGCGCTCTGCGGATATCGGCGTTAATGGGATGAAATTGGGCTATCGCAGCCCGGACGACAAGCTCGCCGGTGTCACCGGCGGAATCGGAAACGACGTAAATAATCACTTCAGGCTGCGAATCTGTAGCCATTTCTTCCCCTCCCGAGTCTTTTCTGCGGAAAAACAAGTTAGTCCAAGGTAGTGTCTTTTCCTGCGGAAAAACAAGTTAGTCCAAAGTAGTGTCTTTTCCTGCGGAAAAACACTTACCAAACAAGCTTCGAAAAATCCGCTACTTTCACGACACTGCTCGCAATGGCAGCAAGTGTTGCAAGACGGTTAGCCCGCACAGCTTCGTCCTCAGCCATTACCATGACTTTATCGAAGTATACGTTGATCGGCGTCTTCAGGCTGGCAAGTTTTGCAAGCGCCTCTGCTGTACGACCTTCTTCCACCTGAACGGCTATGTCGTCACGAACCTCTGACCAAGCACGATATAGAGCGCCTTCCGCCTCGTCCACGAACAAGCTTTCACTTATTTCCTTAGACGTTGCTTTCGCAGCAAGGTTGCAAACTCGGTTAAGCGAATCAACCACAGTTTTAAACTCTTCGCGGCGATCTCCTGCAGCAGCAGCCATTACAGCAGCTGCACGGTCAACCGTCTGACGCAAATCATTGTAACCAACCGCCATTATTGCATCGACTACGTCGTACCGAACGCTTTGCTCCGACAGCACGTTCTTCACGCGGAGCGAGAAAAATTCATACAAGTCTTTACGTATTTCAGCCGCATCACGTTTCAACGAACGCGCAGCATGAACTTCAAGCGACAGATCAAATAGTGTGCTAAGCGGCAGCTTCAGACCGTGAGCAAGCACGATTTGGACGATACCGGCAGCTTGACGACGCAGTGCATAGGGATCTTGCGAACCTGTTGGCAGGATTCCAATGGAGAAACAGCCGACAATGGTATCGATTTTGTCCGCGAGGCTCACCAGCGCTCCTACCAATGAAGCAGGTGCTCTGTCACCGGCAAAACGCGGCTGATAATGCTCATTAATCGCTCTGGCAACCGACTCGCTCTCACCGGCTTTACGTGCATAATCTTCGCCCATGATGCCTTGAAGCTCAGGGAATTCGTAGACCATCTGTGTCACCAAGTCGAATTTGCAAATCGCTGCAGTCCGAGCCGCATCCGTTGCAGTTTGAGCATCCGTGCTCAGTGCCTGCGATAGCTTCTCGGTAGTAGCTACGATGCGAGCGACTTTATCTGCAACTGTACCTAGCTCCTCATGGTAGACGATCGATGTAAGCTTCGCAAGCGCATCGGAGATGGCGAGCTTCTGATCTTCAGCATAGAAGAACTTCGCATCCGACAGACGTGCGCGCAGCACCTTCTCATTTCCTTTAGCAACATTTTCGATCGAAGTGCGATCGCCGTTGCGAACCGTTACGAAGAATGGCAGCAGCTTGCCGTTGTCGTCCAATACCGGGAAGTAACGCTGATGCTCGCGCATCGAAGTAATAAGCACTTCCTGTGGAATGTTCAAGAACGACGGATCAAACGTACCGAACAAGACATTCGGAGTTTCAACGAGGAATACCACTTCCTCGAGTAAATCTTCTTTAATGCCAATTTGCCAACCCTTCTCGGCTGCAAGTGCATTTATTTGCGAAACGATCAGCGCTTCACGCTCAGCGGTATCTACGAGAACCTTCTCCTCTCTCAGACGCTCCACATATTGCGAAGGCTCTGCAATGACGGCTTCGCTGCCCAAGAAACGATGGCCGCGAGTCGTTCTGCCGCTCTGTACAGCCGTAATTTCGATCGGAACGATATCCTCGCCGAATAATGCTACCAGCCAGCGAATCGGACGCACGAAACGAAGATCGTAGTTGCCCCAGCGCATGTTCTTCGGGAATGACATCGAGGTGATAAGCGAAACCAAACCTTCCGGGAGCACATCGCTTGTTACTGTACCGATGCTGCTCTTGTTCGCGTAGATATACTCTACGCCTGCAAGCTCCTTGAAGAAGAAATCCTCAGGTGCCACGCCTTGGCTGCGAGCGAAGCCCAGTGCCGCTTTGCTCCATTCGCCCTGCTCGTTCAGTGCGATTTTGCGGGAAGGACCTTTCACTTCTTCACTTACGTCCGCCTGCTTCTCTTCTACATCGCGAACGAGGACGGTAAGGCGGCGCGGAGTCGCATAAGCTTCCACAGCACCATGACCAATACGGGACGTTTCCAGCCATTTGGCCATCTTTTCTTTCAATTGATTCATCGCACCGCGGACGAAACGTGCCGGTACCTCTTCTAAGCCGATTTCAAGCAAAAGGTCTTTAGCCATTATCGTTCACTCCTTTCTTCAACATCGGGAATCCGAGGCGTTCGCGTTCTTCCAGGTAAGTCGCCGCGCATGCACGTGCCAGGTTACGAACGCGCATAATGTAACCGGTCCGCTCCGTTACGCTGATTGCCCCTCTTGCATCAAGCAAGTTGAATGTATGTGAGCATTTAAGCACATAATCGTAAGCCGGGAAAACAAGCTTATGCTCCATCGTTTTCTTCGCTTCTTCCTCGTACATGTTGAAGAGCGAGAAGAGCATTGCCGTGTCGGAAGTTTCGAATGTATATTTCGAATGCTCGAACTCCGGCTGCAGGAAGACATCACCATAGGTTACGCCGTCTACCCACTCCAGATCGAACACATTTTCTTTCTCCTGAATGTACGAAGCCAGACGCTCCATACCGTACGTGATTTCAACCGCTACCGGGTTGGCATCAATGCCGCCGACTTGTTGGAAATACGTGAACTGCGTAATTTCCATGCCGTTCAGCCAAACTTCCCAGCCAAGACCCCAAGCGCCAAGTGTAGGCGATTCCCAGTTGTCTTCAACAAAACGAATATCATGGTGAAGCGGATCCACGCCTAGGCGCTTCAAGCTTTCCAGATACAGCTCTTGAATGTTGTCCGGGGATGGCTTAAGGATGACTTGGAACTGATGATGTTGATATAGACGGTTCGGGTTCTCGCCATAACGGCCGTCTGCCGGTCTTCTGGACGGCTCCACATACGCAACGTTCCATGGCTCAGGGCCGATCGAACGAAGGAATGTCATCGGGTTCATCGTGCCTGCACCCTTCTCGGTGTCGTATGGCTGAACGAGAATGCAATTTTGTTCCGCCCAGAACTGCTGCAGCGTCAGAATCATGTTTTGAAAGTTCATGTCATTCATCTCCTATCGAATTGTTTGCCGTGCATGGCGTCTGAACGATACGTATGTAAAGGCATATAAAAAAGCCTTCGCCTCTACGTCTGATATCAGACATAGGGACGAAAGCTATTACGCTCCCGCGGTTCCACCCTACTTGGTCTTCAAGCGCTAATCCGCACGGATGCTTGAAAACCCTCTTTTCTAAGCTTGCATAAACTCCGGAGTGCCTTTCATCGCGAACGTCCGACCAGGCTCCCACTGCCCCCGGCTCGCTTGTCTGACGACTGTACGTGATTACTTTCTCCATCATCGTTCATATTTCATAATATCCTATCTTAGCAATTCTAACCACTTGTGTCAACGAGAAACTTTATTCACCTACAGCGGCACAGCATCACTGCTATTTCCGCCGGTGCCGAGCTTCCTATCTTCACGGAATGCTTCAGCAAACAACAGCTTCTTGCGATGCTTGCGCCACCTCAAATAACATAACGCTCCGCGCAGATATTCGTCGCTGATCATCCCTATATAAATGCCATAGAGCCCCCATTGCATCGGGACTGCAAGTATATAAGAAACCCCAACCGCAATGATCCACATGCTCGGCAACGAGTAAGTCATAACCGTACGGCTGTCGCCTACAGCACCAAGTGACTGACCAAGTGCCATATTCAGCATTTTGCCGGGCTGCAGTGCTAAATTAAGCCAAAGGAGGGACACTGCCATTTCGATAATCCAAGGATCCTTGGTAAATGTGGAAATGATCGATGTTCGGAACAACAGCAGAAGGGCTGTATTCGCAAGGACAACGATAACCCCGAAGCCTAAGGCTCGATATGCACTATAGTATGCTTGCCTTAGTTTCTTCGCTCCATACAAATGCGCGATTTGGATTTGGGCAGCAAGCGCGAGCGACCAACCGAATGTGAAGGCGAATGACTCCATGGTGTTCATATATGTACGAGCCGCAAGCGGTTGTTCACCCATGGAGGCAATGATACTGAAAATAACAACCTGCGAGAATGTCCATGAAGCACCGTTCACACTGATTGGCCAGCCGATCTTAATGACTTCTTTGAGCAGCTTCGTATGAAAGCGGCCGAATTCACGAAGCAAGACCGGTGCTCCAAAGGCATGCCGGAACAAATGCTGCTGGAAGAAGAAGGCTACCGTTCGGCTAATAACGGTCGAAATTCCAACCCCCATTAGTCCAAGCTCCGGCAGACCGAACGCCCCGAATATAAATGCGTAGTTCAGTACAACATGCAGGACATTCATACCAAGCGCAATATACATGGGAGAACGGGTATTTCCGGTATTTCTGACAGCAGTGCTCATGGATAAATTCAGCGCAGTGATGACCATTCCGCCGCCGACGATCGACATGTAGGTATAAGACAGACCCTGCAAATTGTCCGGCACATGCAAGGCTGTTGTGAATAACGGGGTCCCATAAATAAGTAAAACACTAATGATAATGCCCAATAATACAGTGATGGAAACTGACATAATGCCGATTTTGCGCGCTTCGTCCGGCTTGCCCCCGCCCAGCTTCTGTGCGATAAGAATGCCGGCCCCGCTCGTCACAAGTGTGAATAAAATAATGACTGCATTAAAGAACATATTCGATATCCCGACAACAGCGACGGCATCATCCGATATTCGGCTAACCATCAAGGTGTCTGCTGTTCCGAGCATGAATTGCAGCATCATCTCAATCATAATCGGCCATGTCAGCGACCAAATTCTCGGTGTCGACTGCGAAGCCATATCGAAACTGTACCTCCTGCCTAATTTGCCTAATTACAGCGAATAACGATCCATTTGATCCAGAAAAGAGCGGGATTTCAGCTGCAAGCCAATATGAGTGTCCATTAGCGAACGCATGATGTGCTTCAATTGCTGCTTCGTCTCGTCCTTCACTTGAATGTTGCCAAGTCTGCGCATATCGAGCTGCCAGAATAATCGCAGCAGCTTAAGAGCACCTTCGCTAAGCTCGATTGCAGAAGTGTCTTTGTAGCGGCATCTTCCGCAGATGATGCCTCCGCCTCTTACACTTAGTGCCATGGGACCGCTCTCATTACCACATGAGATACATGCACTAAGATCCGGAGCGTATCCGGCTGCCGCAAGAATTTTCATCTCGAAGAGCTGGATCGTAATCAGTAAATCCTTCCCTTCGCCAATCGCTATCAGGCAAGCCTTTAACTGCTCATACATGAATGAACCCAAGTCCTCTTCCTGCAGCGCGCGATCTACTAATTCCACGGCATAAGAAGAATAGGCAGTTTTATCCAGCTGTTCACGCAAAACATGGTGAGATTCAATAATCTCACCATGCGTTAACGTACCCAGGCCGCTGTTTCGGAAGAATAGATATTCGCCATGCGTAAATAATTGCACGAGCGATCCATGCCTGCTCTTTAGTTTTTTGGCGCCACGCACGACAATTCCGATCTTGCCGTGCGTGTTCGTCAGCAGCGTGATAATTTTGTTGCCTTCCCCATAGTCCATGCTCCGGATGACAATGCCTTCGACTCGGTACTGCATATCGCTTCTCCCCCAACCTGCGCGTCCTAAACGGAATCCGTTTCGGGCGCTGGTTCTCCCTCTTCCTCGCAGCCGACAGCTTCCGGAGAAACTGCCTGCTCGTCCATCTCCCTGTAAAGCATGAAAGCTTCCACATCCCCGGTCAGCGTAAAATACTTCCACGAAAAGTCTCGCATTCGTATTCATCCTTTCCGCGCTCAAGAATGTTGCTCACGGATTAGGATGCGATGAAGATGATGACGCTATGCCAGACAAATTACGGACATTTTCCCGGAGAAAGGAAAATAGCTAATCGTTTCTGAAACCAAGATCCTTCAGCACTCGCTCTTGGTTACGCCAATCTTTCTTCACCTTCACCCATAGCTCCAGAAAAACGCGTGAGCCGAGCAGCGTTTCGATGTCGCGGCGCGCTTCTTTGCCAACTTGCTTGAGCAATGCGCCTTGCTTGCCGATGACGATCCCCTTCTGAGAATCACGTTCGACATAGATAACAGCTCCGATATTTACGACGCCGTTCTCTTGCACCTTCATCGTTTCAATCGCAACGGCGATGGAATGCGGTACCTCTTCGCGCGTCAGATGAAGAATTTTCTCACGGACAAGCTCCGCACATACGAATTGCTCCGGATGATCCGTTACTTGATCGGCAGGATAATATTGTGGCCCTTCAGGCAAATAACCGCTGAGCACTCTAAGAAGAGTATCCACGTTATTGCCTTTCAGCGCAGAGATCGGAATAATTTCTGCAAAATCATACAGATCTTTATATTGCACAATGAGCGGCAGCAGCGCTTCCGGCTCAATTTTGTCAATTTTGTTCATGATGAGGAACACCGGCGTCTTAATTTTCTTAAGTGCCTCAATAATGAAACGGTCTCCTCCTCCAATTCCCTCTGAAGCATCGATGAGGAATAGGGCTGCGTCAACTTCGCCAAGCGTGCCTACAGCGGACTTCACCATGAAGTCCCCTAGCTTGGAAGTCGGTTTGTGTATCCCTGGCGTATCCAGGAATACAATTTGGGAATTGTCCTTTGTGTAGACGCCATGAATTTTGTTCCGCGTTGTCTGCGGCTTGTCTGACATGATGGCGATTTTCTGGCCGATGACCTCGTTAATTAAGGTCGATTTGCCGACGTTTGGTCTTCCAATAATGGCGACAAACCCGGAATGGTATTTCTCCTTGGATCCTTTAGATCCTTTTGAACCTGACGATGATGAATTCATAAGCTGTACCTTTATCCCCTTCCAGAACGTTGCGAATTCTTACGCTTTCGTTAATGCATCCGATGAGAAGGCACCCGGCAGCAGCTCCGCTACTGTCGATACACGCCATTCTCCCTTCATATTGCTCATAATGACAGGCATGTCCGGCGGGCAAAGCTCCACCATTACTTGTCTGCACACGCCGCAAGGCGTAATTGGTGTATCCGTATCTCCAACGACCGCAATCGCTTCGAATGAGCCAGCTTGATGCCCGTCTGCAATAGCCCGAAACAATGCCGTACGTTCCGCGCAGTTTGTCGGACTATAAGCCGCATTCTCTACGTTACAGCCAAAATGCACGCCGCCTTCGGCATCCAGCAGCGCCGCTCCGACTTGAAAACCAGAATAAGGCACATAAGCCCGACTGCGAGCTTCTATGGCTTGCTGCATGAGCTGCTGCCAAATCGGCGATAATTCCCCGATTGATGTTGATGTCATCCTTAAAGCTCCTCTCATTAAGGCCATAGATGCGGAATAAATACAAACAGGCCGATAATAACGGCCCCAATTGCAGCAACCAGCACACCGCCGGCTGCTGTATCCTTGGCAGCCTTGGCAAGCGGATGCCGGCTAGGACTAGCCAGGTCAACGACATGCTCAACTGCCGTATTCATCAGTTCGGCTGCCATTACAACAGCTTGGGCCGCAATAATAACAACCCATTCTATTCGAGTCAGTCCGACCATCAGTCCCGCCACATTAACAACTATTGCGCAAACCACATGAATTTGCATATTGGCTTGGGTGCGAACTGCTGATAGGATACCTGAACCCGCATAATAGAAGCTGCGCAGCAGTCGTTTCATTAACGAGTCAGACCTGCTTGGCGGAGGACGGCTTCCTGCTTCTCCGTCATAACAGCTTCGCTTGCCTCATCTTGGTGATCATACCCAATCAAATGAAGGAAGCCATGCACGAATAGAAATCCGAGCTCACGCTCCAAGGAATGGCCATATTCTTCACTTTGTAGTTTAGCCCGTTCCGCCGAAATAATAATATCGCCAAGCATCCCTTCGAACGGCACCGTCTCGCTCTCGTCGTCTACCTCGTAGATGATTTCAAGCTCTTCGTCAGTTTCCTCCTGCATGGCGAAGGAAAGCACGTCTGTTGGACGGTCGATATTGCGATATTCACGGTTCAATTGATGAATTTCTTCATCATCCACAATGGAGAGCGTTACTTCCCCTTCGGTCATGCCCTCTGCTTCGGCAGCCAGCTGCAGCAGCTGCTCCAGTACCCCGATAAAGGATTCGGAAATTTCGACTTTCTCTTGATCATTGCTCCATTCCAACTTCAAGCTCATGCCAGACGCTCCTTTTGTTTAACATCTTCCGGATATTCAATGCGCGAGTGGAAAATCCCGATAACTGTTTCTTTCAACGTCTGTGCGATCTTCTCCAGCTCCTTGAGCGTCAAATCGCATTCATTGAACTGATCATCGTCCAGCCGGCTTTTAATAATCTTGTGAATCATGGATTCTACCTGCTCCACGGTTGGGCTTCGCAGGCTTCGTACTGCCGCTTCCACGCAATCCGCGATGCCGACGATCGCCGCTTCCTTCGACTGTGCTTTTGGCCCCGGATACCTGAAGTCTTCCTCTGTAAAATCAGGCTCCAAACCCGCTTCCTCAGACAATTTGTAAGCCTTGTGATAAAAGTATTTCAGACAAGTCGTACCGTGGTGCTGCTCGGCAATATCACGGATCGGCTTCGGCAGCTTATGATTGCGAAGCATCTCCACGCCGTCGCGCGCATGGGCGATTATAATCGATTTACTTAATTTAGGCTCAATGGAATCATGCGGATTTTCATAGTTTGTCTGATTTTCGATAAAATAACTAGGTCGCTTCGTCTTTCCGATATCATGATAGAACGAGCCTACTCGGCATAAGAGACCGTTCGCGCCAATCGACTCTGCCGCCGCTTCCGATAAATTGCCGACCATCACGCTGTGATGGTACGTTCCGGGCGTCTCCGTCAGCAGCTTACGCAGAAGCGGATGGTTCGGATTGGACAGCTCCACGAGCTTCAGGGCAGACAGAATTCCGAACGTCACTTCAAAGAACGGCATTAATCCCACTACCAGTATCGCCGTCAACAGCCCGCTGGCAAACGCAAAAGCGACCGTCATGATAATTTCCGATTTGGGAGGAAGCTCACCAAGCAATAGAATAGCCAGAACAGAGGCCGAGCCGAACAAGCTGACCATAATACCGGCCTTCAAAATCGTCGAACGCTGGCTTGCGCGATGGATCGCGAAGATAGCGGCGAACGAAATGACAGCAGTCGTGAATCCGTAATTAAAGTCAAACAGCTGACCCGATTCCATGTTGAAAATAACACTGCCCATAATGGCAAATAGAAACGAGCTCACGACAGCCAGCTGAATGTCCAGCAGCAACACAATCAGCATGGCACCCATCGCAGTAGGCGCTAAGTAGCCGACATACGGCATTTCCTGCGTTTGTGTCAGTTCCACGATGTGCATGGCGAGAATATTGAGCAAGAAGATCAAGAGCAGCATCGAGAGCTGAGCATTGCTGTATTTCATATTCGTCGATCCGCTGCTCAATCCGGCCGCTCGCTCCAGATAACTGTAGATCACGATCAGAAAGAGTACAGATAGCAGCAGCAAGCCAAGCTGCGGCCAATAAGACTTCTTCGTTTGAAGCACACCGATAGAGGAAAGGCGGTCATAGAGTTCCTTCGAGATGATCTCGCCTTTATGAACGATGATATCGCCTTGCTTTACCACAACAGGAGTCGTATTTTCTTTGGCCGCCACTTTCGCATCATTGGTTGCTTGCGTATCAAGAAACTTATTCGGCATGATCGCGTATCTGGCAAGCTCCTGCACGATCTCCCTCGTTTTGCGTTCGGTAAGCGTACTCGCATTGACGAGCTCTGCAACTTTCGTTCTTGCCGTCTCCGCTTCACGGAGCGAATCGCTCATCAGCTTGCGGACAATATTCACGCCAACCAGATGCATGTCGCTCAGTTGAATCGCGGAGAGCGAAGGCAGTTTATAATAAGTTTCCTCCGGAATCCGATAAGCCTGCGATTTCACCACAACTGCCATTTCATCAAGCAATGTATCGTTATAGGTGCCATTCCCTTTGTTATTCTGAACAAATTGATCGACGTATTCCGTATATAATTGCGGAATTTCATTGCGATAGATGGACACCTTATTTTCCAACGTGACTTGATCGTCTTGATTCAGCTGCTCCATTCGCGCGAAAATCTGCTCCAGCAGTGCTTCGCTGCGGAGGGCCACAATCGAATAAATCGGCTCCACTCGATCGGCAGCAAGCTCCTGCGCCTGAAGCGTTGCCTTCTCATCCTTAATGTCCACCGGCGCTTCAATGTCGCGGTCACTGGCTTTGCCTAACTCGATATTGTACGTCTTGGGGAGCACGTGTGGGGCAAGAGAGAAATAAAATAGCAAAACAAACAGAAGCAGCAATACCCAGCGAACAGCCGAGCTGTGCTTCCATCCACTCCATCCGGAGGACGATGATGACGTCCACTTAGACTCATCCGGGTTGGCTTGTTGATTTACCATGGTTGATATCCTCCTAGAAACTACACATCCCCCTGGATCTCCTTCGTAAGGAGAAATCCAGGGACTTTGTCCCTGGAACCCTTACAGTAAGAGATCCCCATGGACACTGTCCCTGGACCCTATATGCACGATGATATTCTTTCAATGGGATCTTAATTCAAATGCCGATACATCCCCCGATACATCCCCCTAACTCCCCCTTATCCAAGGGGGACCCCAGGGACGCCGTCCCTGGACCCGGAATGTACCGTGCCTGCCGCCTGGGCCGTCTTCGACCATACTTCGACGTTGGCTCGCTTTCGTCCGCTTACGCGCGGACACACTTTTCATGCGACGTTCTTACCCGGCTTGGTGCCCCGGGTGGAACGCTGCTGCTTTCGAGCGATTAGCATTAGCGTTACTGTTGTGCTGGGAGTCGCTTGTGACATGCGGTCACAGGCTTACCTACTGAGTGGCGCTTTATGACCTGCGGTCATAAGGTTTGCCTGTTGATTCATTAGTTTGCACTTCAGCGTCGATATTGTAGGCTGTTATGATTTTTTGGACGAGGCTGTGACGTACTACGTCCTGTTCTGTGAATAAGATAAAGCCGATCTCCGGGATGTTCGCTAAGATGCGCTGTGCTTCGATGAGTCCTGAGCGCTTGCCGCGCGGCAGGTCGATTTGGGTGACATCTCCGGTAATAACCATCTTGGAGCCGAACCCAAGCCTCGTCAGAAACATCTTCATCTGCTCCGGTGTCGTGTTCTGCGCTTCGTCCAAAATTATAAATGAATCCTCAAGAGTCCGTCCGCGCATGTAGGCGAGCGGTGCCACTTCAATGAGACCACGTTCGAACGCCTTGGTCGTTTGGTCCGGACCAAGCACATCATGAAGCGCATCATAGAGCGGCCGCAAATACGGATCAACCTTCTCTTGCAAATCGCCCGGCAGGAACCCGAGATTCTCGCCCGCTTCAACGGCAGGACGCGTCAGCACGATCCGCTTGACCGAGCCTTCCTTCAATGCCGCTACGGCAAGCACGACTGCCAAGTACGTTTTGCCCGTACCTGCAGGACCGATACCGAAAACGATATCCATCTTCTTGATCGTTTTGACGTAATGACGTTGACCAATCGTTTTTACCCGAATCGGTTTACCGCGAAACGTGGTCGTTATCTCCGCTTTGAAGAGGTCTAGCAATTGCTCGGCCTGCATCGTCTTGGACAGATCCAAGGCGTATGCGATGTCGCGCTCTGTCGGCGAATATCCGCCTCTTATAAGCTGCTGCAAAACCGTATAAAGCTGTTCCATAGAATCCACCTCGGAGGTTGGCCCCGAAATGGAAATTTCCGCATCGCGAGACATAATGTCCGCTGATGTCTGCTGCTGGACTAATCGCAGAAATTTATCCTGCGGACCAAGCAGTGCTAGTCCTTCCGCTGCGTTTGCAAGTGGAATTTTGGCTACTTTGAATTCATTTTGCAAAAATACTCAATCCCCTTGCATCTGAACTAACGGTCTCTCTATCGCAATCGACTGATCCACCTCAAAAAGCACTTTCATATAAACTTTACCATTCTCCGTCTTTTCATGCAAAATGTTTTCCGCAAGCACCTCTGCATCAGGCCCTACCTTCGCTAGTAAATCCGCTCTCGCCTGCTGAATGCCTTCCGCTTTGGCCTCTTCCACGCCGACGGTTTGGTGCTCCATTCGTACTTCCATAATCGTTTCTTTCATTCTGCCGAACGGCAGATTCATCGTCCGCCAAGCTGCCTTCTCTTCCTGCTTGATGCTCTCATACATGGCAAAAGGCGGTTTGCCAAACCCGCTAACCTTAAGCGCCCTTCCGGCTACGACAGCATACCAGACGATCTTCTTCTCACCTGTATATACCTTCATCTTCCGCTCAAGCGGAGAAACGATATCATATTCATGCCATACGACTCCCTTCACGACGCCTTTCGCGACCACAGAAGCGGTATTATTCTCGTCCCCCAACAAGCCGGAGATCAGGATATCGCCTTGCTTCACCCTCATATTACGCTTCACGACCGGCTTCCCGGTCTCCGCTAATATTTTGGTGACAACCGCATCAGTTGATGCGACGAGATGCCGTGGATTCTGAGCAACTTTAGGCGATGGAATCGAAGTTTCCACCACTTGTATCGTTATGCGGGTCCCGCGCTTCTCTACGCCAACCCAAGCCGCCCCAGGCAGCTGCTGAGCGAGACGCTTGGACAATACGGAGGCATCATCAAGCCGGAACGACCACTGAAACGGGTACAGCCCCTCCTGCTTGGCCACCTGAAGAATCTGCTCCTCCGATAAGC
This sequence comes from Paenibacillus sp. J22R3, assembly GCF_056269305.1. Lineage (NCBI taxonomy): Bacteria > Bacillati > Bacillota > Bacilli > Caryophanales > Paenibacillaceae > Paenibacillus > Paenibacillus sp. J22R3. The sequence continues at coordinate 36,453 of NZ_JBWDNS010000009.1, forward strand.
GGTCATTCCCCTTCACATCAATCGACCAGACGAGCGAGGAGAGCAAATACATCCCAACGAAGAAAAGGACGAGCCCCGCCGCAAAAAAAGCACGTCTCCGTACTCGCAGCAGCCAGAAAGGCAGTCCTTGCCGTGAAGTGACGTGGATGCGACAGCCTGTCTCTTTCAGAATCGGGCGAAGCCGGAAGAAATCATTGACCTGCAGATAGCAAACGAGCTCGCGGTCGTTTGTATGACGAATGGACCACAATTGCAGCCCTTTCGCGAGCGCAGCATTCACCAGGTTTTCTATAGCCCCGCCGCGCACGCGAATTGACACAAATCCGCGGAGCCACTGCATCCATGTCGCTTTCATTACAATTGCCCCCTATTCTCGCACTTCGATATGTTTAATAACCCCTTCTATGAAAACTTCTTCTGTCCAAATCGTTCGAATAACCAGCTCGCTGCCCGTTACTTCCAATTCTCCTTTGCTGAGCGCAAGCCTCAGCTTGTCACTGGAGAAATGCAGTACGCCGCGGTGATTCTCGATGTATAATTGGCGGTCGCCGATCATCGTTAATCGTGGCAAATCCATTACGACATCCGGCGGCAGATCAAGCAGATCCGCAGCCATCTTACGCAGTTTGCGATTTAATCGGCGCATGCAGGCAGAAGCCCCCTTCCCGTACTGTACCAAATTATGCGAGAGCGGCCCCAAATATGAGGAATATGGCGCCGTTCACTCCGATCAAACACAAAAAAACCGACCCAATCGGGTCGGTTCTGCTTGATTCAGCTTCATACAGCCATTTGCTTTCGATTCCGTTATCTGCGCAGCGGCCGTTTCGAACGCGGTTCACCAAGCACTTCTGCCAATATAAATGCACGGCGCAGCTCATCGCCTTGCGGAACGCGGAAGGTATCCGCTTGCTTCTTCTGCTCGATGTGAGCGGCTTTCGGAAGCGGCGCTCTGTCATTCCCGCGAACCGGCGGCACGGTACGCCGCAGCAAATCAGAATCCGCATATTCCGAACTGACGCCTTCTTCACCGGTTGTATCGAACTTCGACTTATATACGCCTTGTCGCGGCTCAGTAGGCGGCTCTACGGCTCTCTGCTGGACAGACTGTCTTTGCGGCTGCGCCGGCCGAGTGACCACGGGAGGCGCAGTCGGCCGTCTTAGAGGAGGCTCTCCTCCAAACGTAGGCATTCGATTGGTCGTCGGATTGCCCGGCTTATTATTTCTCATTTTGTTAACGAGCGTGAGCAGGAAACCTACGAGCACAATGACGACGTAGATGTTGGAAACCAACAGCTTGATCAGTTCATTCAAACGCTCACCCCCTTCAGATTATCGTTTTCATCTCAAGAATGGGTCAGCGATTAACGTTCTTCTTTTTCCGGCGACGATGAGTCTGTTTTACCAATTGAATTACGCATGCTGGTATCCGCTTCAATATTCTTGAAATTCATATAATCGAGTACGCCAATCTTGCCTTGCTTAAGCGCTTCAGCCATAGCTAGCGGTACTTGAGACTCGGATTCCACAACGAGTGCACGCATTTCTACAACTCGCGCTTTCATTTCCTGTTCATGCGCAACAGCCATCGCTCTGCGCTCCTCGGCTTTCGCTTGTGCAATCCGTTTGTCCGCTTCCGCTTGCTCCGTTTGCAAATGCGCACCGATGTTCTTGCCTACATCAACATCCGCAATATCGATCGACAAGATTTCGAAGGCCGTTCCGGCATCAAGACCTTTGCCAAGTACTGTACGCGAGATCAGATCCGGATTCTCCAGAACGTCCTTATGAGAGTTAGAAGAACCGACTGTTGTTACAATCCCTTCACCGACACGCGCAATGATGGTTTCTTCACCGGCACCGCCAACCAAACGCTCAATGTTCGCACGAACCGTAACACGCGCTTTAACTTTCACTTCAATCCCGTTCTTAGCTACTGCCGCAACCGTAGGCGTCTCGATAACACGTGGGTTAACGCTCATTTGAACCGCTTGCAGTACATCACGGCCTGCGAGGTCAATTGCCGCAGCACGTTCAAACTCCAGATCAATGTTCGCGCGTTGTGCAGCAATCAAGGAGTTGACGACACGGTCAACATTACCGCCCGCCAAGAAGTGGCTCTCCAGTTGATTAATCGTAAGCCCAAGACCGGCTTTCGTCGCTTTAATTAACGGGTTGACGATTCGGCTGGGGACAACGCGGCGCAAGCGCATCGCAACGAGCGTAATAATCCCGACTCGCACACCAGACGCAAGTGCAGAGATCCAAAGCATAATTGGAAAGAAGGTTAGAAATACGGATAATGCGATGACCGCAAGCACTACAATAATTACAATCGTTACAGTTGGATCCAGTGTCATGTAAACCCCTCCAATTAATTAGTTCTTCTCATCAATCTGGGCGACTACAACTCTCGCGCCTTCGACTTTAATGACCGTGACATCGGCACCGGATGGAATGAATTCGCCTGATGTGACAACGTCAATCCGGCTGTCGCCAATACGAATGGTTCCTGCAGGACGCAGTGGTGTAAGCGTCTTGCCATTCATCCCCAGATACGATACTTTGCTTGCTGTAGAGACATACCCTTCAGCCGTTGTCAGCTGATCGCGAAGTATGAATTTATTCCATATTCCGCGATGTGCAAATCGTTTGGCCATGATGTACACGATAATGCCTGCGACGATGACAGCCACGATGAGCGATAAACCGGCTGACTTCGGATTCGGCGCTGCCATCAGCACACTGGCAATCAACGATATGGAACCAAGTATGCCCAGTATCCCGAAGCTCGGTACAAACAGTTCAGATACAAGCAGCAAGATCCCGATGATAAACAGGATCACATCCTCAAGTCCTGCAAAACCGACAATGTAATGGCCGAAGAAATACAATCCGAAACCGATGACTCCGATAATACCCGGAGCTCCGAACCCCGGCATCATCAGCTCAATCGTAACGCCTGCTATTCCAATAATAAGCAGCAGCGTCATTACGATTGGCAGGGTTAAGAATTGTCCGACCCGCTCCATTGCACTAACTTCGTAATTCACAATGTTCGGCTGCGGCAGGTTCAACTTCGCGAGCGCGTCGTCAACTGTCTCCGTTGTATACTCCGCATAGCCTACTTTAAGCGCATCCCCGGCTGATAACGTAAGAATATCGCCCTTGGCTTTCGTCCGCCCGAGAGAGCTTAATTCAAGCTCCAGATTCGGATTCACCATAGCTGCCGCAATATTAGGATCGCGATCATTCAGCAGTGCTGCCGCTTTCATCTCTTCGGTCCAGAAGGAAAGCGTCTTCGGATTCGTGATCAACTCACCCGATTCATCAACAACCGCTGCCGCACCAATCGTACTGCCGGGCTGCATGATAATCTGGTCTGCGTTTAGTGCAATGTATGTCCCCGCCGAAACGGCTTTCCCCTGCACATATACCGTGGTTGGCACTTTACTCGTTCTGATTAGTTCCCCGATCTCGAGAGCACTGTCCAGCCGCCCTCCAAGTGTATTGAGAACGAGCAGCATGCGTTTAGCCTTAGCTTCTTCAGCCTCTTGATAAGCCCGCTCAAGTGTCTTCTGCAATCCGGATTCAACGGTCTGCTTCACTTTCACGACGTAAACGGTTGAGCCTACTGTTGCGCTGTCTGAGTCCCCTGCTGCGGCAAAGGCCGGAATAGCCATCGCCAACATGTAAAGCAGCGCCAATAGAGCAGGCAGCACCAATTTCAATCTCCACCTATGGGCTTGCTGCACGCCAGTCCCTCCTTGTACATTAACAAGCTTAATTCCTAAGTTAATGTTACGTACATGACACCAATTCGTTTCAGTTATTAGTGGCTGGCTTCCTTCAGGCGCACAGCGGTCCAATCTGTTCGATAGAACCTCACCATCACAGCTATGCCGAATACCATGAGGAATGCGTAGAGTGCAAGCCACGCCCCCATACTGCCCCAGTGAAAGACGAAGATGAACACATAGGCAAGCGGAACGAAAATAAACCAACTTACGACGAAGGATACGCGAAGCAGGAACGTTGTATCGCCAATTCCGCGAAGACCGCCTGCATAGAAGTTCAGAAGTCCATCGAAGATTTGCAGGAATGCAGACACCTGAATCAAATACGCTGCAAGTTTATAGACCTCGGGATCACTCGTGTAGAGATGCGTAATCTGTTTGGCGAAAATAAATTCGACCGTGCCGAGCAATATAAGAAAGATCGAGCCTAATATCGCGGTATCGGTACCGACTCGGCGTCCCTTGAGCGGCGTGCCTTTGCCGACATGCTGACCGACAAGAATGGTCGCGGTCGAGCCGAACGCAAATGCAGGCATGAATCCAAAGGACATGATGCTTAATGCCACTTCATTGGCGGCCAGCGCATGATCGCCGAGCCTTGCCACGAATGCGGTAAAGATGTACATCGAGATGCTAAGTGAAAATTCTTGAATGCCAAGCTTTCCACTCTCGATCATAAGAAGCTTCATTTCCACCCATTGGATCGCGAAAGCAATCCGGCTGCGAGTTTGGTACTTCTTGTGAAGCACAATGAAGAAGATAAAGACGCAAATAAGCGTTTGCAAACCTTCACCGATTAATATGGCTATACCGGCTCCCGTTAATCCGAGGTCGGGCATTCCCCAATGGCCGAAGGTGAGCGTGTACGTGAGCAGAATAATCGGTACGTTGACGAGCAGCGAAACGACCATGGACAATTTGGTTGCGCCTATTCCGCGTAGAAAACCATGGAACGCGAAATTGACAATACCGAAGGACATGGCATAAAACCGCAGCTCCAAATAGAAATCACCGGTTTCAACGAGTTCCTTGGAGCCGCCGGTCCAGCGCAAAATATCATCTGCACCGATCCAACCGACTACAGCAATCAGCACCGCAAAAATAAGACACATGTACATGGCAATGTACGTACGCTGAATGCCTTTCTTCATATCACCTGCACCGTGATTCTGTGCGACTAAATAATTGACGGTGTGTCCGATACCGGAGAACAGCGCGAAAGCGTTATACATGATGATGTTGGACACGCCAACGATAGCAATGATGAGTGCGCCAAGCTGTCCGACCAAAATCAAGTTAATGGTACCGGTCATCGTCATACTTGCAAAAGAGACAAGCGATGGAATAGCTAAAACCAAAATTTCTTTCCAATTACGCAACATGCTGCAGTATGCCTCGTTTCTATAGGTTAGCCTCAATTTTGGGCTAGTTTAGGCAAATGGTCAATAGGTCTTGATTGGAGTAAGGCCAGATATAACGAAAAAACACTCCCCGTAAGGGGAGTGCTTGGCTGTCAGCCTATGTTTATTGCAGAAATTGCTGCACAAATGTGTTTACTAGTTTACCATCAGCACGCCCTTTTGTTTTAGGCAAAAGTGCGCTCATGACTTTCCCCATCTCGGCTTTGGAAGAAGCACCGGTTTCCTGGATGGTCTGCTGAACAATCAACTTGATCTCTTCTTCGGTCAGCTGCTGAGGCAGGTATACACTAATAATTTCAATTTCTGCTGCGACATCTTTCGTGAGATCGTCGCGGCCGGCTTTTTGAAATTCTTGGAGGGAATCTTTACGTTGTTTGATCTCACGACTTAAGATATCAAGCACTTCAGCGTCTTCAAGCGGACGTTTCAAGTCAATCTCCAAATTCTTGATAGATGCTCGTATCATTCGAATTGTAGTGAGCTTGAATTTCTCCTGACTCTTCATCGCTTGCTTCATATCGTCGTTTAATCGTTCGCTAAGGTTCATTGTGGAAGGATCCTCCTAAAACTTTCTCTTACGCGCAGCCTCGGACTTCAACTTACGCTTTACGCTAGGCTTCTCATAATGCTTGCGTTTCTTCACCTCGGCCAATACGCCATCCTTTGCGATGGTACGTTTGAAGCGGCGGAGTGCAGCATCGATCGTCTCGTTTTTGCGAACTTTTGTTTCAGACACCAGTTTTCCCTCCCTCCGAATCAGACCGTCCAGTAAAAGTTAACACGGTTCATCAAACTAAATTATATGTTATAAGGAAAGGCAGTGTCAACTTGAAAGACTGTGCTATTTTTATACACTTAACCCAGAGGCTTTAATTTCTCTCCTCCGAGCAGGTGAAGGTGAAGGTGAAACACGATTTGTCCACTGTCCCCGTTACAGTTATTGACAACTCTGTAGCCGGATTCCGCAATCCCCTGTTCCTTAGCAAGCTGGCGTGCAACCGCGAATAATTCCGCCATTACTGCGTCATCCTCATCCGTAACATCATTCATCGTCGGGATATGTTTCTTCGGAATAATCAGCGTATGTACAGGTGCTTGCGGCTGAATGTCGTGGAAAGCAAGTATGCGCTCATTCTCGAACACTTTGTTTGAAGGAATGGTACCTTCTATAATCTTGCAAAATATACAGTCCATGACTCTGCTCCTTTTCACGAGTTTACGATTCTTCGTCCATCATAGCGAATAATAAAGGGCAAGTCCAATTCAGAATAACGGTTTGAACATGCAAAAAGCCAGCGCCCCGTGGAACGCCGGCTGTAACAGAAACGGAACAATTCTCCTGCTTACCAATAATACGGAAGCAGCGATAAGCCAAGCAGTGCGCCAAGCGGAAACACTTGCCGAACGAACCGGCGGCGCGGAAAGAATCCGCCTCCGGGGAAGAATCCACCTCCGGGAAAGAAACCGCCTCCTCCTCCCGGGAAGAACCCACGGTCCATATGCGGACCGCAATACGGTACAGCAATGCACACGCATTCGTCGTCGATATGTTCAACGATTCCATCGCAGCACCAGCCGTCGTGCGTTTGCACAAACACGTATCGATGCATATGATCTTGGCACATTTTCTTCATGTCATGCATGACCATTGGCTTGTTGTCGTGGTGAGCCGGCATCACAGCCGTTGACTGCTTGGGCATGGGCTGATTAGGCATCGACTTGTTTGGCATCGATTTGTTAGGCATTGATTTGTTTGACATCGACTTATTGGACATCGGCTGGTTAGGGGTTTTCCCTACCGGCGACGTTGAAACTTTCTTTTCCATGCGGATCATGACCTCCTTCATTCTCCTACCATGATATTCGCCCGTAGGCAAATGGCGCCTGTGCATGCTAAAAATGGGCTGGAGTCCCTTAGAAAACCGATGCCGATTCGGCAAGTCTTTCAGTCAGAAATGAGATAGATCGGCCTCAAACAAGCGGCGTATAATGTACAAGAACATAAGTTGCCAAGGGAAGGATTGGACGAGCTGCTCGTCATGCTGCACATTTGCATGCAAGAACCCGGCCGCTTGTCACTAGGAGGAGATCGGAAATGAAGGTTGCCATAATCGGCGGGGGACTTGCGGGTTTGACCGCAGCCGCATACTTATCAGAGCAGTCCGGCGTCACAGGTGTACTATTCGAGCGGAGTCCGCAGCTTGGCGGACGTGCATTTACGTATGAGAAGGCCGGCTTCACGCTAAATTATGGGGCACATGCGATTTATGGCTTGGACAGGCATACGCTGTCGGTCATGGAACGCGAGCTGAAATTGGATTTCAGCAGCAAACAGGTGGACAAACGCAAAGTAATGTATGAGAAAGGCGAGCATCTGACACCTGCTCCGCTTGATTTTGTTAATTTAGTAAAAACAGATCTGTTGACAGCCATGCAGAAGGTCAGATTCGTCGGTGAAATTACTGCCATTATGGCAAATATCCACCAAATTAAACATTACGCAACGCTCGGTGATTACTTAGCCGAATCAGGTGCCGCTGAAGATGTGAAAGAACTGTGGGAGCATCTGGTGTGCAGCAATTTCTTCATTACGCCTGAGGATGCGCGCCGTGTACCGGGTACCGTTATTAGTGACTATTATCATAATTTGTTTCTGTCGCACAGACCTGTAAATTACGTGCTGGGCAGCTGGGCGGTTATTACGAATCAGCTGCGCGACAAAGTCAATTTGTCCGAGCGTTGGTCAATTGCGCTTCAGGAAGGCGTTGACGGCATCCGTTATGAGCAAGGCAAGTACGTGCTGAAAACTAAGGCACGGGAAGAAACCTTCGATCGCGTCATATTCGCGATGCCGATTCAACAGGTCGTCAAGCTGCTGCGCGGAACGCCTTGGGAGCCGTTCCTAGCGCCATATGAGCATAATACGGCAACCGAAGTCATGGTGTACGACATTGGATTGGACCACGTTGTAGCGAGGCCGTTCAGCTATATCAGCGATATGAACCATAAGCTGTTTATTTCCGATGTATCTGCCACAGACCATACCCTCGTGCCGGAGGGCGGTCAGCTGCTGCAGGGCATTGCCTACTTAAGCGATGAGAACAGCGGCGATGAAGACCGTAAAGCTTACTTGGAAGAGCGCACGCAGCAGATGGAGTCCTTATTCGATCGCCATTATCCGAACTGGCGGGATGCCGTTGCCGTGAAACGGGTATCGAAGAAAGCAATGGTACAGAGCGTAAAAAATATCGCAAGCAACCGACTGGTGCCGAACCGGATCGAAAGTATGCCCTTCTATTTCTGCGGCGATGGTTGCGAAGGTAAAGGCGAGCTGGCCGAGCGGGCTTTCTCTAGCGGTCGACGGGTAGCGGAGCGGCTGGTAGAAGAGTTATTGCACGTGTAGGCAACGAAGACTAAGCAGACACGCTGTGGAGCTTTAGAGAGGTGTTATAATAGCGAAAAAGATGACTCCAACTGAATAACCAGTTGCGGAGTCATCTTTTTTATGATGGATTCAGTACACTTACCACGCCTTCATATTCATAGAAATCCACGATATTAATTTTGGCATGCTTGTATGTTTGCTGCAGTCAGCTCAAGAGCAAACTTTGGCTTCGAACTCGTTTCGTTGTTAGCATTGGCAGGAGCGATGTTATCTGAGTCAACTCATGACTAAGAACTCAACAACAACCACCTCTAAAATGTAACGGTTGTACCAGCGGCTATTTTGCCTAAAATGCCCTTTTTAATTTTCTAAAGGTTGCCACAGAGCTTAAATGGCCATTTTCTAATCGAAATCGAGTCTTTCATTGTATATAGCCTCTGTAGCAACCGTTAGCGCTTCAAAAGTCGAATTTTGCATGAAATAGGCTCGCTGACAACCGTTAGAAATTGAAACGGCTTTTAATAGAGTCTAGCCATTCGTCGCGATACAGGACAATAGGCGGATCGACTGATTGAGGGCTTCTAAGAAATATAGGAGCGAAGAAAGATACGGGCAGACATGTCCTTCAGCGCGCGAATTCTGATGCACTTGGCATCGGGCGAGACTTAATCGCTTTCCAGCCTGTTTATTGGAAATCGATCGATTGGGAGACTGATTATCCGAAAACCGATTTTCAGACGAAGGTTGATGTTGAGATTATTTCGAAGGGGATAAAGAATTGAGGAATGGGTGAGGGATGGAAAAAGGCTGCTCCTCCTGTGCGTTGTCCGCAATGGGGGAACAGCCTTTGTGGCGCGAGAGCTTCGTCTACTTGCCGAACATAACATTCGCCGGCTTGTTCATAAATTCCACCAGCTTCTTGGCCGAATTGACCCACTTATCATCGACAAGAATCGTCAGCGAGGTCGTTTCGGAGATCGTATCATGCTTGAAAGTTGCCATCTCAGCCGCGCAAGCTTGATTAACGGCTAATAGTGATTTCAAATAGATCCGTTCCTCGTCCGTCAGCGGACCCGTGTGATTGCCCAGCGTCTGCAGTGACTTCTCCGATTGTTCTAAGAACGTCGCCGCATTGCGGTTGGTCGTAGGAAACGGCGTGCCGTTCACGGTCTCCGCCTCTTTGATAAAGGTCGCGATGGCAGAGCTCTTATGGTACGCGGCGATCAGCAAGCTCTTGGCCGCCAATCGGGTCGGGATATCCTGATGCTTCAGCAAATCCTCAATTCCAGACGTCACTTGATCAAAATAAAGCTTGGCGTCATTGCCGGACTGCAGAATCGAAGTCCCACGGCTGATGCGCGCATCCTTATCATGTTGAATCGTGCGGCTGTATAGAAACACATTGCCAATTAAACTAAATGTAAGCAAGATAAGGACGACTGGCGTAAAAATCGGTCGTTTGGGCTTGTGCTCCTCCACGGTGTTACCTCCAAAAGGTTTGTTCAAATCAGGATTGGCACCCACGTTTATCCTATTCGTTAGGGCCCTCCACTAAGTTAGCGTTTTCCGCATGGGAATGCAACCGGATTGGAGCAACGTTAACAGATCCGTCACATCGTTTCGAGTTCAACGCTGCTGCCTCTGCCGGAAGGCTCGGCTGGCGTAATGATAAGCCTTCTTGGCAAGCGTGCCCGAAGTTCCGGTACGTGACTGATTACGCCTACCGACAGCGTATCGTTCTGCAGCTTCTCCAGCGCCGTAATAACCGTATCCAGCAGCTCCGGATCCAGCGTTCCGAATCCCTCGTCCAGGAAGAAAAACTGCAGCGGATATTTGCCGCGGAGCTGAATTTGACCGGACAATGCGAGTGCCAACGCCAGCGAGGCCAAGAAGGTTTCACCCCCGGAGAGCGTCGAAACCGGTCGACGTATACCGCCGTTGGCATCATCTCGGATAACAAAGCCGCCTCCGGAATCGACTTCAAGCGCATAGCGGCGCTTCGTCAAGAAGCTAAGCCGTTCAGAAGCTGCTCGGCATACTTGAACCAGCTGCTCTTCTGCGACATACTCCACGAATGCATTCCCGCGGAACACCGTTTGCAGCGACTTCAGCCTGCCGCAAAGCTGCTCCATCTCCAGACGTTTCGCTTCCAAGCCGTTCCACCGCTCCTGTTTCGCTTTGAGCTCGTCCACATCCCGTTCGGCTTTCGCTGCCGCTTGCAGCATGCTCTCATTCATCAAACGGCCTTGCTCCAGCAGCGTAACCGCTTCTACCCACTCTTCTTCGGATTGGCTGCGTCCCTGAAGTTGATCCCGAAGCAGCTCAACCTGCGCGGCAAGCTGCTGCTGTGCTTCATGATACTTAGCGACATCTTCCTTGATTCGGGCTTGATGGACAAGCATCGGCTGCAAAGCAGTGACTTCCTCGCTGCTCTCAAACGGAGAGGCCGATAAGGCTTCCTGCCAAGCGGTGCTCGTTTCCTTATTTCTGTTGTCAGCCGCGAATTCCGCCTCTTCAGCAGCACTTCGCTGCTGCGCCGCTTCCGACAGCGTTTCCTGTGCGGTTTCGTGCCGCTCGGTAAGCAGCTTAAGATTCGCGCGCAGCATAGTCAGTTCTTGTTCTGCCTCCGTAATTAAGCCAGTCGCCGGAGCTCCGTTGGTTATCCCCTGCAGTTGGTTTCGCTTCTCTCCTAACTGCTGCTGTTGGCCAGCAAGCGTTGCCGATAGAGCAGCGAATTCCAGCTGTGCCGCCTGAGCCTGATTCGAGCTTTCTTGCTGGGTCCTCGTCGTCTCCTCGATGTAGCTGACGCTCCGCTCGAGGCGGCTCCTCAATTCAAGGGCAGCCGTTTCCCGCTGCTCCAGCTCTTGCAGACGCTCTTCCCCTTGCGACGGCTGCAATGCTGCTCCGAACTGCTCCAGCCATAAAGCCTGTTCCTGCATCAATTCCTTTGCGGATTGCACATATTGAGCCTGTGCGCGGTCAGAGAGTGCAGCTTGCGTGCGGTAGTCGTTGGAGATCTGTTCACTCCTGCGATTGGCATCTGTAAACCCCAATCGGCTGCTTGCAAAACCTTTCTCCGCATTCGCAAGCCAGCTTTCATGCATGGTTATCATCTCAGCAATTGCCTTAAAAGCCGATTGATGAGCGGCCAGTGCTTCGGCTGAGGCTGTTGCTGTTGCATCCGATGTAAGCCTTTCGGTGACCTCGGCTGTAGCAGCAGCCTCTGGCATTGCCGTATCCATCATTATCATCATCGAGCCGGAATCAATCGCATCCGTCAATCTATCCATCGCTGAACTAGCCTTGGTTTGCAGGGGCGATAATCGCAGCTGCAGCTGCTGCGCTTGTTGAATCACCAGCTCCCATGCAGCAATGACCGTATCACCGGCGGAGTTTTCATCCTCGGTGGCAGTCCCGTGATTACTGGGGTGGACGCATGATCCGCACACCGGACATGGCTCCCCTTGGATTAATCCCTCCCGTAATTGCGCGGCAAGCTGCAGCCGGTGTTGTTCACGCTGCTCACTACGGACACGCTCCAACCATTGCGGCAGCGAACGGCTCCACTCGCTCAGCTCGCGGTTCAAGCCTGTCAACGAAGCATGTACCGGCTTCAACTGCTGAAGCTGTCCAAGCAGCTCCTTCTCAGCTTCACGCTGCTCCGCTTGCGCCGTTTCCATCCGTTGCTTCGCTTGATTGTGCAGCTCCGCCGCTGCGTTCCGTTCATCTTGCGCAGTCGAAGCTAGCACAGCAAGGTGGTTGTGCTGCTGCAGCCGCTTGCTCAGCGCATTACGCTTGTCCCGATCCTCGGCGGTGAGCTCCACCGCCTTCAGCTCCCGGCGCAGCTCGCCCTGCTTGGCCGCAGCCTTGCCGAGCATCTCCTGCGCTTTGGCAGCCTGCTCGCCATGGCTGCGGCTGCGCTCTTCCGCGTCGCGGGCGCTCAGCTCGCCGGCCGCGACGCTCCGCGCAAGCGCGGCGGCTTCGCCTTCGAGCCGCTGCGCCTGCGCGAGCTGCTCGAGCCGCTGCGCCAGGCGCGGCTCGCCCGCCGCGGCCGCGGCGGCTGCCGCCGAGCGCGCGGCGGCTGCGGCCGTGGCCGCTTCCAGCCGGGCAGCGTGCGCCAGCCCGGCGGCCTCGCGGCGCGAGGCGGCAGCGCGCAGCGCCGCCTCGGCCGCGGCGGCTGCGCCGAGCGCGGGCGCGAGCCGCTCCGCGGCGGCGAGGCGCGCAAGCTCGCGCTCGAGCTCCGCGACGCGCGGCGCTTCCGCGAGCAGCTGCGCTTGCAGCGCCTCTTTGTCTTGCAGCGCGCTGAGGCGCTCGCGCACATGCAGCCGCTCCGCGTGCAGCCGCTCCGCTTCCGCCAGCGCGGCGCGCGCCGCCGCAGCTGCGGCTGCCGCTTCGCGGTAGCGAGCCTCCGCGGCAGCCACCGCTTCGGCCGAGGCGTCGCCGAGGCCCAGCTGCTCGGCCGCCGCCTCATTCAGCGCGGCTTCCGCCGCTTTCATGCGCTGGCTGAGCTTCAGCGCTAACCCGTCGCCGAAACGCTCCAAGCGGAACAAGCGCTGCAGCATCGAGCGTCGGTCCTTGCCGGTCAGCGACAGAAACTCGGCGAACTTCCCTTGCGGGAGAACAACCGCGCGCGTGAAGTCCTGCATATGAAGACCAATCTGCGCTTCCACGCAGCGCGTAACATCAACGAGCTTATCCGCCAGAACGACATCGCCGGCTTCGGTAATCTCCACGAAACGACTGACCGTATTGCTGACGGACACGTCACCGCCGCGCTTAAATTGCCGCTCAACACGGAAACGCTTCTTCTCGCCGGCACCGGAGAGCTCGAACGTGAACGACACCGCGAGCGTTTTCTCCGCTTGATTCATAATGCCTTGTGTTCCGTTCGCAGCTCGTTCAACTTTGCCATAGAGCGCTAACGTAATCGCGTCAAGAATGCTGGATTTCCCGCTGCCGGTCGGACCGAAGATACCGAAGACGCCGGCTTCGGTCAGCCGTTCGAAGTCGACCTCCTGCGGTTCCCGATAACTCTGTAATCCGCTTAATCGAAGGGATATCGGCTTCATGCGCTCTCACCTCCATCAAGATCTGCCGGCATAGCGCCACTCTGCAAATCTTCCTCTTCGGCAATAAGTGCCAAGAACAGCTGAACGGTTGGATCATCCGGCTCCCCGCCACCGGTCTGCTTGGCAAAAAATCGCCTGAACAGCTCCTCGGCAGGCAATTGCTCACGTGAGCGCTCACCTGACTCCATCGCCTCGGCAGACTCCGGATAGATGGGACGAATATGTATCAGTCCGTCATGCAGCTTACGCAGCTGCTGGATATGCTGAAGCGTCATCGCTTCGGTCATCCACACATCAAGGTCAATCCATGCACGCGAATCGCGTCCTTCTTCCAGCCAGCTGTACACTTCGGCCAGACCGCCCTTGGCGTTCCAGCTCACCAGCGGTCTGCCTGAGCTAAGCAATATCTCCTGCGGCACTACCACTTTACCCGGCTCCGCATCGAATACCGTAACCGACTTCGTTTGCCCTGCTTCTGAGAAGCTGTAAGCAAGCGGTGAACCGCTGTAACGCATCGTCTCATCCCCGGCTACCCGCTGTGGACGATGCAAATGACCAAGCGCTACATATTGCGCGCCGATTCGGAGCGCGGACGGATCAACCGTATAGGCACCGCCGATTTGAATCGGACGCTCGGAATCGGTCTCCAAACCGCCAAGTACATAGATGTGGCTCATCGCCAAATTCACCGTGTCGCTTCGAAAAGCACCGCCAAGCTGCGTCATTAGTCGCCCTACTCGTTCCGAGTAAGCCGTGCGCAGCTGCGCCTCATCGGTCGCTTCACTTAGCAGCTCGCGCAGCCTGGATTCCGATGGATATGGCAATGCTGCAATAACCGCTTGCTCCCCGGTACGGGCAACATCGACGATGATCGGTTGGTCTGTCGGCATGCCGACCAGTCGAATGCCGCTTCGAGCTGCAAGCGGAGCAGATGCGGACACCCGCTCCGGATGATCGTGATTGCCAGCGATAACCGCAACGGTCCGCTTCCCACCCTCGGCCAATCTGGCAACCGCTTCGTAGAACAGCTGCTCCGCCGCTGCCGGCGGGTTGACTGAATCATAGACATCACCTGCAAGCAGCACCAAATCAATCTCTTCTTCCTTGACGAGAGAGGCAAGCTCATCAACGAAAGCCGCTTGTTCCTCTAGTCGGCTGCGGCCTTCGAGCGACCGCCCGAAGTGCCAGTCTGCCGTATGCAGTATACGCATCGCTTGTTTCCCCGTCCCTTCTGTTTAAAACAATTTAACCGCTTCTCCACCATCGAAGAAAAACACATAACATTCATCAATCTTGCGTCCAATAATAGACTGAATCGCTTCCGCATACAGCGTGAGCTGGAAACGGTGACGCTCCGCCGCTTCCGTCCATCGTTTCATCGTAATTCGGTCTGTCTTATAATCGAGCAGCACAAGTCTGCCTTCTTCATCTTGAAACAAGCAGTCGATAACCCCTTGAATGAGGATCGGTTCGTCACTCAGCACATGAGATGCATTCGGATACACACGATCCGCAGGAAACGTGCAGCTAAACGGCGTCTCACGTCGCACCCATTGCGCCCGGAGCAGTCTAAGGCCGACATCACTTAGAAAAAATGCCGCCGAACCCGTAATATCCACAGCCGCCGCCTGCTGAGCAGACAACATATTTCGTTCTCGAAGACTTGCGACCGTATCACGAACCGTATCTTCCGATATTTCATCCGCCAGCTGAATATGCTGCATGACAAGATGGCTGACCATCCCCCGTTCGGCTGGCGTTAAAGCCGTTTCCTCCATGAACTTCGGACGGCGCAATCGGAAGGTATAATCACGATGTCCGGTTTGCTGTCCCTTATCTAATGTCTCATCTACTTGACGCCTTGCCTTCGGCTCTTCATGAACCAAACTTTCCGTTTCCAAGTCAAAAAGAAACTCTACCTGCTCCTCAATCCCAGGTGGTGATGGTAGCGCCTCGTCCTCAGACACGGCTTCATGAAGTTCAGCTTCTTCCGCGGATCCAAAGCCGGCCAAGCCATCGTCTCCCGCCAGCTCCGGCAGCAGAAACGCCGCCTCATCCATGCCGGCTTCGGCATGCAGCCGTTTCATCTCGGTTACGGATGTTTTGGCTGCCGTCATCGTAGCCGCAGTATAGGGATACTGCCAGCCTAGTCGTCTTTCTATCTCGGTTGCCGCCTCCGGCGACTCAGGCAATGGAACAAGCTCCTGAACGGCCTGCATCCGCTCAGCGATTGTTGCTGCCTCTTCGGTTTCTTCCACTGTACCGGCCGCCGCTTCAAGCCCTAGCACTGAAGCCGGAACGACAGCAGTCCGCCAATCTCGGAAAGAGATAATCTTTGCATCATCTTCTACGACTTCATCAGTTGGGAAATCATCCTTCTCGCTCACCATAACCGTCGGAATTCCCGCTCCCATTGCAAGCGGTCCGAGCCAATCCAGAAACCTCGACGCCCCGGCGATACGGAAATCCGCCAATCCGCCGTCCGCATCCAGTGCTGACTCCCAGCGCTGCAGCTGCTTCGATGCGTCTGCGACCGTTCCGACAAGGAACATTTTCTCCTTTGGCCGTGTTAAGGCTACATACAGGATCCGCATCTCTTCTGCCAACGTTTCCATTGCCAGACGCTGTTTGATCGCCAGGTGCGGCAATGTCGGATAACTGACTCTGAGCTCTGTGTCTACATAACGCGGCCCGAATCCCAGCTGTTTGTGCATGAGGAACGGACTGCTAAGATCACGTTTATTGAACTGCTTGCCTAAACCCGCGGCGAAGACGACCGGAAACTCCAGCCCTTTACTCTTGTGGATAGACATAATGCGCACGACATCTTCTTGCTCCCCGAGCGCTCTTGCCGTTCCGAGGTCACCGCCGCTCTCGCGCATCCGATCAATAAATCTGAGAAAGCGGAACAATCCTCTGAGCGTTGTCGCTTCATACTGCCTGGCCCGGTCGTGAAGCGCGCGCAAATTCGCTTGTCGCTGAAGGCCGCCTGTCATGCCGCCTGCCAAGTCGTAATAGCCGGTCTCGCGATAGATTCGCCATAGTAAATCGGCCAGTGATCCCTGCCGAGCCTCTCCCCGCCACACTTCAAGCGATGCTAAGAAAATTTGCAGTTTCCGCTGCATTTCTTCAGGCATATTAGGATCATCCGCAGCATTCCTGACCGCTTCAAAGTAGGAAACGCGACCCGCTGCTATACGAATAAGTGCAAGCTCTTCCCCCGTCAGTCCGACAAGCGGTGAACGAAGCGTACCTGCAAGCGGAATATCTTGATAAGGATTGTCTATGACGCGCAGAAGCGAGAGCATCGTCTCGACTTCTGTCGCCTCAAAGTAACCGCTGCTGAGCTCTGCATAGGCAGGAATGCCATGATGTTGGAGCTCCTCGATGATGACCGGCGCCCACTGCTTATCTGCCCGCAGCAAAATAACGATGTCTCGCCAAGCTAGCGGCCGCTTGCGCCCCTTCTTGCCGTCGTACACCTCGAACGGTTCTGCGTTTGCGGCATCTGCCTGCATGCCTCTCAGCCGAACAATTTGACTTGCAATATAACGCGCCTCAAGCTGAACGGTTTGCAAATCTTCCGCAGAATCAGCCGCCGACATTCCTTCGCCTTCTGAGTCTGTCTCTTCTTGCGCTTCAGCGGAATGGTCTGCCGTTTCCCCTTTGCCACGGTCCAGTACGGCAAGCTCTACCGAATACCGCTCCGCTGGGCCACCTTCGCTTGATGACGGATACGTGGCGCCGCACACCAGCTCTGCACGTGCGTCGTAGTCCATTTCCGCTGCTTTCTCGCGCATGATGGCGCGAAACACATTGTTAACGCCGTCCACGACTTCCTGCCGACTGCGGAAATTCCGCGCCAAATCGATCCGAACGCCAAACTCTCCGCTGCTTTGCTCGTCAGGTACAATCTCCGAAGCTGCAGCGTCCACTTCACCAGCCATGCCATAACTCTTATATTTACGCAGAAACAATCCCGGTTCCGCCAAGCGGAATCGATAGATGCTCTGTTTAACGTCGCCAACCATGAATCGGTTCCCTCTGCCTGAACGCGAGATCAGCGATACGATCGCTTCCTGAACCATATTCGTATCTTGATATTCATCGAGCAATATTTCTTGAAACTGCTGCTGATACTCTAAAGCCGCAGCTGATGGGACTAACGATGTGGCGGTGGATTCAGCATCCCGCAATATTCGCAGGCAATAGTGTTCCATATCGCCAAAATCAATTAGACCTTTCTCCAGCTTCGCCGCTTCGAACCTGCTGCCGAACTGATCAGCCAGCGAAGCCAGTGTCTTCATGAGCGGTGCCATCTCAGCCAGCTCCGCAGCAAACTCCTCCGGCGTGCGAGTAAACAGCTCGTCTGTTAAATCGGCGATAATGGTTTTGGCCCGGTCACGCAAATCTTTGGCCTGCTCCTGCAGCGCCTTATCACATGCATCTCCGCGCTGGCTCTTCAGTTTCCCGAAGCTTGCAGCCGTAAATCCCTCATGCCATGTCGTCCATGGCTGACCTTCAACACGATGAAGAAGCGAGCGAACAAGCGCTAAATCATCTCGAAACGTCTCTCCATAAGCATCGGGACCTCCGGGCTGGTAGGATAAAGCTTCTGCTTGTTCCAGCAGGCTAACTGCGCCTTGCAGAGACAACGATACGGCATCCGTCAAGCTCGTCACCCATTCGGTTTGACTGAGCTCTTCCGCATCCTGAACTTGGAATGCATTCGCTGTTTCCTCCAGCCATACCTTCGGCCAAGGATGACTCTGCGAGAAGTGATAGAGCTTCATTACTAGCGCGTAGAGCGGTTCATCGCCGCGTTCCCCGCCAAACTTGTCTACCAGTTGAAGGAATGCTTGACCTTCCTCTGATTCCGGCTCCCCATAACGCTCCTCGAATATGGCATCAAGCACGTCAATGCGAAGCAGCTCCGCTTCTGTCTCATTAGCGATGCGAAATCCGGGATCGAGCCCGATGAGCGAATAGTAGCGACGTATGACATCGAGGCAGAAGGAATGCAGCGTCGTAATGGAGGCACGCCCCATTAAGGCAAGCTGTCGGCGCAGATGATCAGAACCCGGATGTCGATCCAGCTCTTTCTCAAGCGCAATTCGAATACGCTCTTTCATCTCTGCGGCCGCTGCTTTCGTAAAGGTAGCAACAAGCAGCCGATCGACATCGGTATCAGCCGATATTTTGCGGATAATCCGTTCGACCAGAACCGCCGTTTTACCTGAGCCCGCTGCCGCAGCTACCAGAATATTACTGCCGCCTGTCACAATAGCTCTCCACTGATCATCCGTCCATGTGCTGCCAATCGGTTTTGGCGGAATTGTCGAACCCTCGGGTAACGTTGTCGTCATTACTCTTGCTCCTTCCCTGTATCCTCTTGCACATCCATGTTATCGCCTGCATCCTCACCGCTCGCAAGCAGCTCCCAGACTTCATCTTTACCCGGCTTGTTCAACCTTGTATAGCAATTGCCTTCTACCAATGGGTCGAAATGACACACCGGCTTATACGCGCAAAATTGACATGGCGTCTTATTGCCCAGTCGATACGGAGTAATCGAAACATCTCCACCAGCGATTCGATCACCGATTCGGCGAAGTGTTCCTCTAACCGAACGACGCAGTGTTCCCCACTGCTCATCAGATACGACCGAAGAGCTGCTGTAGAAGCCGCCGTCACGCTTCAGCGCAAGCGGCAACAGCTCGGAATAACCGGTCGACAGCGCTCCGTCCATCATTCTGACCGTTTCCTCATCTGCGAGTACCAGCCCTTTAAGCTTGAACCGCTTCAATATTTCCGTGCGCGCCTTTGCAGGGGGCATACCGTTAGAGGTAGAAAGCATCGGATTATGCACGTGGAAATACAACGCACCGGCTGCTTTCGCAGGCTGACCAAGCCATTCCGGCGCATGCGTAAGCAGAACGTCCAGGTAAGTTAGCATTTGCAGCGCCATGCCATAGGCAACTTCCTCTAAGCGAAGCTGTTTCGCGCTAGACTTGTAGTCGATAACTCGCAGCAGCAGTCCATCTGTTGTCTGCGCGGCGTCAACGCGGTCAATTCGACCGACCATCTCCAGCATTTTGCCATCAGACAGCGGAATCGTAACCGGCGGCAGAGGACCTTGCGGCCCGAAGCCGATCTCAAGTCCAACCGGTTTAAACTGTGCTCGCCTCGCATGCTCGCCAAGAATAACCGCAGCTTGGCTAATAATATCGCGCAGCTTGCGCGCTACATATTGATGACGGTTGCTGCTGAATAGAATTTGTGATTGCAGCCTCATAGCCAGCTCGTTTACGATTTCCGTCGATGCCTCACGCAGCTGCTCCGGTGTGAGCGAAGCCCAGCTGTCGCCCAGCGATTCCGTCAGCCGGTTTAGAGCAGCATGGAACAGCTGTCCGATGTCCGGCGCGGCTAGTTTGTAGAGGGTTCTCTCACGAAGACGCAGTCCATGTATCGCAAAATGTTGAAACGGACACGAAACGAATCGTTCCATCCGCGACACGCTTCCTCGCAGCAGCGTTCCATATAATCGCTCAGCGGTTTCCGCCGAGAGCTTCACTTCTTCATTGGTATATTGCAAGGAAGATACAAGACGCTGCAGCTTGTCCTGCCACTGCGGCCGAACGGCAAACCAGTTGTAAGCTTCCCACCATAGCGGAGCAATGTCGCCTCCATGCTTCCAAAGCCGCAATTGCGTAATCAGATAGGAGAGCGTTCGTTCCGGATGTGCCATAAACGATTGCTGCTCAGACTCTGGCATAGCCGGGACAGGCTCGCCTGCGATTCCTTTCTCCATCATGCCGGGGAAAAGTCCTTTAATATGGCGGATAATTTCCGAAGGAAGCAAGCTCTTCCCTTCTTCATCCGATTGCGGCCAGCTTATCCACAGATGCTCGCTCGGTGTCGTAAGCGCATTGTAGATCATGAACCGCTCATCGAGCAGCTTGCGCCGTACGCCAGGCGCCATGACAAGACCGCCGTATTCCAACGTTTCGCGTTCTTGCTCGGTCAATACGCCGTCTTCCTGCATGCGCTGCGGCATGACGCCGTCATTCGCGCCAAGCAAATAACAGATTGTGATCTGGCCGGAGCGCGTACGATCCATGCTTCCGATCAGTACTTGATCAAGTGAAGGCGGAACGGATGCTAGCTTCAAACTCTCAAGACCTGTCTCTACCATACCTGTGAACAGCTCTAGCGGCATCGCTTCGCTTCCCGTCATTTCGGTCAGCTGATCGAGCAAATCCATAACGCCGTCCCACAGCTGCCGATGCTCTCTCGCCCGAAGGGGAATGCCTTCCGCAATGGCTTTGCGGCTCCAGCGCTCCATACGATCCGGCGCTTCAATGGTAACCAGCAGTCTGTACATGGCCTCGCACATTTGTCTGACGCTGCCGGCTTTCTTCATCTCTCTGCCGAATTTGCGCAGAATCGGTACAACCGCTTCCCTTGCGGCCATAATGGCTTCAAATTCCCGCAGCTCATTCTCGCCTGCTTGAACGGGATCGCCATCCAGCGTATCACGCATTAATGGCTTCCACTGGCTGAGCGTCGTCCATCTGTTGCCATTCATGCCTGATGCAAGTGCATAGTTTTCTAGCAAATCAAACGTTTCCCGCGTTATACTGCCGTCCTCAGGGATGAGAAGCTCTGATTTAATGCAGCGGAATACGGCTTCATAACGCCAGCCGTGTGTCGCGATCTCCAGCGCAGAACGAATAAACTCGACGAACGGATGATGTAGCGCACCATTCTTCTGATCGAGGAAAAAGGGGATGCCGTAGTCAGCGAATACAGCTTTAATATAATCGTTGTAATCCGGCGCATTACGTACCATAACGGCCATATCCCGATAGCGCAGCTCTTCGTCACGTACTCGGCGCGTAATATCGCGAGCGACCGCCTCAACTTCTGCCCGGCGATTGGCTGCAGCATGAAGCGAAACGCCCCCTTGCGCCAGTTCAGTCTCCGTTAGATGAATCGGCTTCCTTCCGCCGTAGTGGCGTTCCAAATGCGCAAGCATCGGATTCTCCTTGAACCTGTACGGCGTTCCGTCGAGGAATACCGGCTCCTCGATCTCCACACCGTTCTCGATTGCCAAATCACGTAGCTTCATATAGGTCTCCGCAGTCGGCCGGAATAGATCCAGCTCATGCGGCTGTTCGCTTTGCTCGTAAAGCTTGTCCAGGCATAACGTTACAGTCATCCCTTTGGAGTACTTCATTAAGGTGCCGAGCGCGTCGAATTCTTTGGGTGTAAAGCCGTGAAACCCATCTACCCAAATCTCTGTATCTGCCATTGAAGGCGCTTGATGATAACCCTTGACAAGCCAGCTCAAATAATCCTCGGCATCGACATAGAGCCCGTCCAGTTCACGTTCAAGGCCTGAGGAAATCATTTGCAGATCGTGAAGCTTTCTCCCAAGCAGCAAGCTGCCCTTCTGAGGCATGCGGCTTTCGACAAATGTGGAAAGCTCATCTGTACCGATCCCGTACCGCTTCCACTCCGTCATCAGCTCGCCAAGACGCTCGATGAAACCATGCTGGGACTCGCTGCCTTTAAACAGCTGCAGTTGCTCCTCAAGGCGGTGGACGATTTTGTAAAGCAGCATATTCTTGCCGTTCTCGCTAATAGGAACCAGTGCAGTACCGCCTGTCTCCTGCATAATCCGGAACGAAAGACGGCGGAAGCTGAGTGCCTGCGCCCTTATAGAACCATTCAGCTCTGCATGGTTCAGTAATGCATATTCCGTTTGGAAGGTTGCCTGCTCCGGCACCAAGATGACAATCGGCGGCCCGTCCGGCTGTGCCAGCACGTTGCTGCGAATTTGATCCAAACAATAATGGGTCTTACCCGACCCTGACCGGCCAATTACAAATCGGAGCGTCATAATCCGCCAACCTCTTCTCGTTATTCGATTCTCCTATTCTACCATACGCCCCAGCTTGTTTCATCTGAAAACACAAACATTTGTTCGTTTTGAGCGAAGGTAAATTGTTCTTTGTCCCTTTTGGCTGAAGCCGCCACCCTCATCAATTGGAATATTGCACGTTCTGCAACATTTATCCTAGTACAGCGTGCAAAACAGAGAATTGTTGCTCGTTCTGCAACAATCCCCAAAGAAGCTGATTAAAACTAATCTAAAATATTGGAAATGTTGCATTCTCGGCATCATATCTCTTTATCAACCCGATGCATGGAGCAAATGTTGTATTTTGAGCAGTATTGTTCATGGCGGAGATCATCACGACGGCGGTGGCGGTGGTATGACACCGGTTTTGTTGGTGTTGGTTCAGCAACCCTAATAAACAATAAAAAACGCCCCCTTTACTTAAGCGATCACTTAAGTAAGGGAGCGTTAAAAACGAATATCAAATGCTGCTAGCGGCTTCGCACTTCGAATATGCCAAACTTCAAATAATGCCCTTCGTTGACGCCGACGATTTGGGGATGATCCTTGCCCGCTGCGCGCCAATCGATTAAGCGAAGTGTCTTCCCTGCATCAATGGCAGCCGCTTGGATCGTCTCGAGAAATAGCTCGGGACGCATATGGTAGGAGCAGCTGGCTGTAACCAGGTAGCCGCCTTCATTCACGAGCTTCATTCCATGAAGGTTGATATCCTTATAGCCGCGTACCGCGCCTTCAATTGCGTTCTTCGACTTCGTGAACGCCGGCGGATCAAGTATGACCACATCCCATTTACGGCCTGCTTCCCCCATCTTCTTGGAGGTATCCACTGCCTTCGCACTGCCGCGCTCTTGACGCACTTCGATTCCCTTCACTTGTCTGCGAAGATATTCGAACGCATCCGCTACGACAAACTCTACTCGCTCCTCGAAGCCGTTACGAACGACATTGCGGCGTGCGGTTTCGATGGCATGCTCGGATACATCGAGACAGGTTACTTTCTTGGCACCGTATTTGCAGGCGTGCAGCGTGAAGCTGCCCGTGTGCGCGAAACATTCAAGCACTGTAGCGCCATCCCAATACGGGAACGTGACTACTTTGCCATTCGCATTGACGGGGACTAGCTTCTCTTCGTTAAGAGCCGCCAATGTGCCGGTATCGTCTGACGGAGCCGAAGATGGTTCGCCATCTGCGACAGACTTCAATTGAATGCCGCTGCGCGTACCCCAGCCGAGCATCAGAGGTGCAATAGAAGCTCTGTTCTCGCGTTGATCGAAGAAGTAGCCGGTCTTCTGGCCTTCAACGATATCCACTTCCATCTGCAAGCCATTTTCCAAAATATCAACGATACGCGGACACTCCCCATAGAGTACCCCTGTCCGCTGCTCGACGCCTTCCAATTCACGAACGGATACATCACTGCGCTCGTAAATGCCTTGAGGAGCAAATACAGCAACCAATGCGGCAACAATCGCTTCACGGCGAACCTCCATGCCAAGCGTCAGCAGTTGTACAACAAGCACAGCTCCAAAACGATCTACGATAAGTCCCGGCAGAAAATCAGCCTCGCCGTAAACCATCCGGCAATCATGCCCTTGCACGAACCGGCTCCGATGTTGTGCACACTGCATGAAACGTTCCCGGAAGAACGCCTCATCCATGGCTTCGATCGGTTTATAGGATGTTACCCGAACCGTAATTTGGGACTTCGGGTTCCAATAGCCTGTTGCCAAATACTTGCCTTGATGCGTTACTAAGTCAACCAGATCTCCGGGAGTCGCCTCTCCTTCGATACGGTTAATTTCGCCTGCAAACACCCATGGGTGCCCGGCCTCCAATCGTTTCTTGCGGTCACGCTGCAATATCGCCTTCGCCTTCACGCGTTCCATGTTCATCCTCATCCTTTTCCATTAGCTGACCTGGTCCGAACTTGTCATGCTCGTCCGGTCTGTTGCATATGTATCGTTATTCTTGTTAAAGGAGCGTACTGCCATGCTAATCATGATCGTAGCCCGCGTGCTCGGAGGGTTTGTCGTCTTCATGCTCGGCATGAGGGCGATGGAGCTGGCCATGCATCGTTCTGTCGGCCACCGTCTGCAGGATGTGCTGCGCAAATCCACTGCTACGCCGCTGCACGGATTGCTCGTGGGGACAGCAACAACGGCTGTGCTGCAGAGCAGCACAGCCGTTACCGTAATTGCAATAGGACTGGTCAACGCCGGTGTGCTCACCTTCCCGCGCACGCTCGGCATTATTCTGGGCACCAATATCGGCACCTGCTTGACGACCGAGCTGATCGGCCTTAATCTAGGCAGTCTCGGCTGGCCCTTGCTCAAGCTATCGCTCGCCATCTGGCTGCTGACCGCCCTCTTCGGCGAGGTCGGCCTTGGCAGCGGCACGCGCGCAGGGCAGAAGGTTAGCCGTTTCCTGAGGCCATTCCGCAACGGCACCGTCGTTACAGGAGGGTTCTCCTTACTGCTTATTGGAATTGGGCTCATGCAGTCCGTTGCACCTGCCGTACAAGCTACACCTTTCTTCCAAGGCTTCATGAGCCGTGCAGAAGACAGCGTACTGTGGGGACTTGCAGCAGGCGTCGTGCTAACTGCTGCCGTGCACAGCAGCGCCGCCGTTATCGGCATCGTTATGGGACTCGCTCAGTCCGGCGCCATGCCCCTGGACGTTGGCATCGCGATTGTCCTCGGCGCTAACGTCGGTACATGCATTACTGCCGTACTCGCAGCACTTGGAGGAACGCCATCCGGCCGTTTCGTCGCTTGGGCTCACGTGCTGCTTAACGTCGGCGGAGCTGCCTTATTTGCACCATTCGCAGGTGAACTCGGCTCCATAGCGGCTTCATTAACTTCATCGCCTGCCGGCCAAATTGCCCATGCTCAGACGATCTTTAATGTTCTGTGCTCGTTAATTGCCCTGCCGATTTGTTATCTCCCACGTTTAAGGAAACTGTCGGCAACTTGAATTAGCTGCTGCTCTGTACATTCAATCCAAGCAGGCGCAATGCTCCGGCTAGAATGCGATCATTGTTGTTGTAGCCGGATTGCTTCTGCCTGCGCCATGCTTCCATCGGCTCAAACCATTCCACGCCGCGAATTTCCTCCACCTGCGCCTGAAGCTTACCGCCAACTGCTTCCACGAGATAGTAGTGAACTTCCTTATCCACTAGCCCTTTAGACTCATGATTGTATTTGTATTTGATCTGATCAATCGGTGAGACGATGACGCCTTCCATACCCGTCTCCTCGACGATTTCGCGAAGGGCTGTTTGCTCAATGGTTTCGCCCGGTTCCATTTTGCCTTTAGGCAGCGATATCTTGCCGTAACGGTCTTGAATCAACTGCACCTGCAGCTCATTGCCAACCTTACGGAACACGACGCCACCTGCTGAAATCTCCTTCATTTTGCGTTCCCCCTTCGCGTTTCTTGGATACCTAAGCTCTTATGTAGAGCAAGGACTCTCTTGCAGCCCTGTCCCGGCCGCATTAGAATCCTCGCTTCAAGCTATTGAATTCGAACAAGCTTATGCCTGCATCGCTTGTGCCTGTGAGTCGGCTTCGATACGGGCAGTGGACGCGGTATGGTTATTATCCAATACGCGTACAAGCTGTCCTCGGCACTCATTGACGCCGGCTTCCGTGATTTTCACTCTGCACAGCTCGCCAATCAGCGATTCCGAACCTTCGAATACGACTTGGATATAGTTGTCGGAGTAGCCCATAATCAGGCCGGAGCCTTCTGAGCCTTTGTGCTCACGCTCTGGAATGATATCAAGCACTTCACCGACATATTTCTTCGCATAGTCCAATTGCATCCGTTCAGACAAGTCAATCAGCTTATGAACGCGCTCGTTCTTCAGCTCATCGTCGATCTGATCTTCCATGCGCGCGGCAGGCGTACCCGTCCGTTTGGAATAGGGGAAGACATGCATTTCAGCAAAGCCCATTTGTTCCATAAACGCATAGCCGTTCTCGAACATCTCTTGCGTTTCGCCGGGGAATCCAACGATAACATCCGTTGTAATCGCAACACCGGGCATCGCTTCGTGCAGCAGCTTGATTTTCTCAGCAAACTGTTCCACGGTATACTTGCGGCGCATCCGCTTCAGAACGTCGTTATCGCCGGATTGCAGCGGAATATGAAGGTGACGGCACATTTTGCTGGAACGGTTCAGCACGTCGATCATCGCTTCGTCAATCTGACTCGCTTCGATGGAGCTGATCCGAATCCGCTCAAGACCTTCAATGGCATCCAGATCCCACAGCAGGTCAGACAGACGGTAGTTCTCCATATCATCACCATAACCGCCGGTATGAATGCCTGTCAGTACAATTTCTTTGTAACCGGATTCCACCAGCTGGCGAGCTTGGTTAATGACGCTCTCTGCTTCACGGCTGCGGGACAATCCACGTGACCACGGAATAATACAGAAGGTGCAGAAGTTGTTGCAGCCTTCTTGAATCTTCAGGAACGCACGAGTACGCTCGGCAAAGTCCGGTACATCCAGTTCCTCGAACTCACGTGTTTTCATAATATTACGAACCGCGTTAACCGGTTTACGCTCATTTTGCAGATCCGTAACATAATTCATCAGCTTGTCCCGATCCTGCGTTCCGATGACAAGATCGACACCTTCAATAGCCAGAATTTCGGCAGGTGAAGTTTGGGCATAACAGCCCGTTACAGCGATAACCGCTTCCGGGTTACGACGAATCGCACGACGAATAATCTGTCTGCTCTTCTTGTCCCCTGTATTCGTTACCGTACATGTATTGATTAGATAGACATCAGCAGTAGTTGTTTCGAAGTCGACTTGCTCGTAGCCTTCCTTCTTAAACAGCTGCCAGATCGCTTCCGTATCGTAAAAGTTAACTTTGCAGCCTAATGTGTAAAAAGCAACCGATGGCATAGTTGTTAAACGCCTCCCATTTCTCCTGATTCATACATGA
Source organism: Paenibacillus sp. J22R3 (assembly GCF_056269305.1). Classification (NCBI taxonomy): domain Bacteria; kingdom Bacillati; phylum Bacillota; class Bacilli; order Caryophanales; family Paenibacillaceae; genus Paenibacillus; species Paenibacillus sp. J22R3. The sequence goes on from NZ_JBWDNS010000009.1 coordinate 64,009, forward strand.
GGCAGGCGAGTCCAACCATCGCAGCGGTTTCCGTGCGTAAGATTCGCTTGCCAAGACCGATAATGACAGCACCGGCCTCTTCTGCTTCCTCAGCTTCACGTTCAGTGAAGCCGCCTTCTGGTCCAACGATGAGCAGAATATTGCGCGGCTCTTCATAGTCGCTCCAGCCTTCTACTGCTCCACGGCGCGCCTGGATTGCATCACGCAAACCAAGTCCACCGCCTTCCTTCTCATAGCAAAACAACGCCAAGTGGTACTCCGGAATGCGTTTGACCAGTTCCCGCCATGACGCAACCGGTTCAATAACCGGAATACGACTGCGGTGTGCCTGCTCAGCAGCTTCCTTCGCAATCTTGCCCCAACGGTCAAGTCGCTTGGCTTCTTTCTTGTCATCATATTGAACAATCATCCGCTGGGATTGGAACGGCACGAAGCTTGCTGCGCCGATCTCGGTCCCCTTCTGGATGACAATCTCCATTTTATCGCCCTTCGGCAAGCTTTGGGCTACCGTCACCGACCAAGTCGGTTCACCGCTCATGGTCAGCCATTCGGAAATTTCAGCTTCCACTTTGCCCGGTGATAAGGCGCTTATTGTCGCTTCCGCGACACGCGTGCGGCCGTCACTTACAATAATGGTATCTCCCGCTTCCATCCGCATCACTCGCGTTACGTGATGAGCATCGTCGCCTGTAAGAACAACCGAATTGTCAGTAAACTGCTCGGACGTAACAAAATATCGTTGCATCTTAGGTAGAACCTTTCCAGTCAAATCACAGGCCCACTCATCTACAAGGTCTGTGTCAAAACTCCAACCTACATCATACACGGTTTACACTCGCTCCGCTAGGGTCGTTAAACATTTTCCAGAAGCGATACCGCTAGCCAAGCTTACCTGTAGAAATCCGCTACAAACTGCGCCCAATCCACATCGTCAAAGAACAATTCGCATAATTTCATAATGCCGGAAATAATCGCATCGGAGTTGGCGAACAGCGGATCGAGCGTTGCTGCGCGAAGCGGCGGAACAAATACAATCAGCAGGAAGAGAAACATCCCCCAAGTCTCATATTGATCCATCTTCATACGCAGCGGAGTCGGGGCGAGATCCTGAATAATTCGGTATCCGTCAAGCGGCGGTACCGGGATAAGATTGAATATAAACAGCATGACATTCAGCGTAATTAAGTAGTTAAGAAAATGAACGATTGCACTATGTACGCCAAAGGAGCCTGCGTTGAGTAAGCCAATCTGGTTCAGCACATAAACGGCCAGAATGCCGATAAAGGTCAGCAGCAAATTGCTAAGCGGACCAACAGCTGAAACGACGATACCCATCAATCGAGGATACTTGAAGCGGCTCCGGTTAACCGGAACGGGTCTGGCCCAGCCAAAACCCGCTACAAGCAGCAATATGGTTCCCATTACATCCAGATGGGCACGAGGATTCAGTGTCACCCTGCCGGCATCATATGCGGTTCGATCTCCAAACTTATAAGCGCTGTACGCATGCGCGAACTCATGCAGCGTGAACGCAATCATTAGTACTAGAAAGATAAATGGTAAATCTTTGAGCGGATACCACAAAAAGTCCGACACCGTTCACCCTCCTACGCATATTTGCGGAGCTTCAGCTTACTCCGGTTTCGTCGCGACGAACGCGAGCCAGTCTTGGTCACGCTGACGATCGATAATCGTAAAGCCGGCTTGCTCGAGACCTTCCGCAACGGCATCTTCTTTATTCTTAAAGATACCCGATGCAATATAGGTGCCGCCCGGCTTCAGCGCTGCGTAAACATCGTCGATGAACAGCAGGATGATTTCCGCCAAAATATTAGCTACAACTACATCAACCGGTACCGTCACGTTCAGCGGCTTATCCGTGGGATTGCCTTCTGTATTCAAAACTCCGAGCAGGTCGCTCAGATGCACTTGAATATCATTTTCCAGCTTGTTAAGTTTTGTATTCTCCGTAGCGGAGGTAACTGCAATCGGATCCAGATCAAGTGCAAGCACGCGGCGAGCGCCAAGAAGAATCGCGCCGATAGCCAATATGCCGGAACCTGTCCCTACATCGATAACTTCCTCATCGCCTTTGATAACCGTCTCCAGCGTACGCAAGCAGAGCGCAGTTGTTGGGTGCGTACCTGTACCGAATGCCATGCCTGGATCAAGCTCAATAATTCGCTCATCCGGTGAAGGCGTGTACTCCTCCCAAGTCGGCTTAATCGTCAAACGCTCCGACACGCGGATCGGTTTGAAATATTGCTTCCATGCGTTAGCCCAGTCTTCTTCGTCTACAATTGCTTTTGTAATCTTGTAGTCACCTGGATCAATATCGAATTCACGAAGCTGATCGATACGCTCAGGCAATATGGCCATGAGTTTGTCGATGTCCGAATCCAGCTCCGAGAAGTAGCCTTTAATAACAGCCTGGCCTTCAGGAATATCGTTAAGCGGATGCTCATACCATTGTCCGAGCGATGTGTCCCGCTGTTTGTTCAGCGTACCTGATTCTTCAATGGATACGCCGTCGGCATCCATTTCATGCAAGAAGTTGGAAATCATCTCGATCGCTTCTTCGGTTGTCGAGATTGTAAGTTCATGCCATTTCACTTTGTAAATCCCCCTGATCGCGTTATCATTTCTAGTAGTCATTTTTAACCTATCTTGTCTATTCTACACCAGATAAGGGCTTCACACAAAAAAACAAGCCCCCGCAGCCTATCGGCAGCAGAGACTTGTCATCACGGCATTACTTCGAAACAATATAACTTTCCGGATAGGTGACTTCACCGGTTCGCGAGGAATCACTGAATGCGATAAGCGCAGCTAAGGTACGCAAATTATCGCGGCCCGAAATCGATGGCTCTGCACCGTCCTTTATTCGTGCGGCAAACTCGGACAATACGCTGTGAATGCCTTGTTTGTCGTCTGGCAGCGGACCGTCCGCATACGAGATAAATCGTTTGTTCTGCTCTTGGTCCACGATATACACGCCATAACCTTGACCGAGATCATCCAGATGAATCGAGCCATTCTCGCATTGGATGCGCCAGTCACCTTCCCAAGGTGTTGATAGACCTTTGGATACGAGGCTGCCTAAGTAGAAGACAGGAATTCCGTTGTCCAGCTCCATACTTGCCTGCACGTTCGGATGTCCTTTGTACATGCTTCCTTCGATATTCCACGTTTTGCCCGACACGGTCCGAATATCGGATTCCAGTAAGTAGCGAATCATGTCCACATGGTGGACAGCCATCTCAAGCAGCATGAAGTTCTCCATTACCTGCTGATAGTCCTTGCCAAAATGATCATAGAAGAACTGAGCCTGCACAAACAGCGGTTTCCCCATTTCGGAGATGGCTTTCTTCAGCGACAGGACATGATTCTGATAGCGATAGTTCTGACTGACCATCAGAATCAGCTGCTTCTGCTTAGCAAGCTCAACCAGCTCGCAAGCTTCGCCGATATCGAGCACGAATGGCTTCTCAACCAGTACATGAAGGCCTTGTTCCAAGGCAGCTTTGCAAATCGCATAATGATAGGGAGAAGCTGCTGTCACAAACACGGCATCCGCTTCACAGGATGCGAACGCTTCCAAATAATCCGTGTAACAATTCTCTTCCGAAACGCCAAGCTCTGCCGCACATTCTTTCAGACGAGCCGGATTGATTTCTACTACACCTGCATAGGCGAAATCTACGGACTGCTTCACGAAATGGAGCGCAACGCCAAACCCATGCATACCTAGGCCGACTTGAATGATTTTTAATGTCATGATTGTGCTGCATCTCCTTTATCCTTGAATAGGTAACCCACTCGGCCGCCTTCTGGCATAATGCCATAAATATATACAGCAATCATGTCTTCCGTAACAACAAGAGAGTGCTCGTCTCCTCGCTTCGTAAGGACCATATCTCCGGGACCGATTTCGTAGGCGTCCCCTTCAGTCGTACAATTTCCTTTGCCGCTTATAATAATCCAGTATTCATTCGCATCATGATAATGCAGCTGAACAACATCACCGACTTTGAGATAATTAATACCATAATGGCTAAGCTCACTCCACTCCGGATACACTTGCGTTGCACTCTTGAAATTAACCGGCATGAAAATCCCCCTCGCAATACGTTAAACTAACGTTAATTTTGCCACACGTTGAAACGTTTCACAAGGATAAAAAAAAGATACCATACCGCAATAGTACATTGCAGGTATGGCATCCCCGAATTCAATCTCATTTGCTTCACAAGTCAGCTGTTCCTCCGGTTTGTTCAATCAAATGAAGAGCACGATCAACGAGCTCATCCCCGACAGTGGCAGTAAGCGATGCGCCGTCGGCGCCGCCATCCACTTGCAGCACGCGCAGCGCCATCAGCTTAAGCTGCGCCTCACGTGCTCCATCCCTGTCTTGAAACGTGGCATGAATGACTGTCATACAGCAGACAGACTCGTCATTTATTCTGCGCTCTGGCGTCAGCCTCGGCGGCCCGCTGCATCGCCTTCTTATCCGCTTCGTCAGCTAGCTCCTCTGAGAATTCAACGTCTTCATTTTTGCTGATCGGCAGCTCTGCGAAATTTTGTTTCTCCAAGTCTTGATCGCTCATGGTTATGCTCCTTCATGTAGAGATTGATTTGGACACGAAAGTTAGCATAAACAAGTGGCTGCGATCTTATGCTTTAAACCCATTAGTCGCCGCGGAATGCTTTCTTCATCTTCTCGAAGATCGATTCATGGTGTTCTTGCTGCCCACCATCCGTGCTGTCGCCTGCTGCTCCGACACCGGAGAACTGACGAAGCAATTCCTTCTGCTCTTCATTCAGGGCAGTAGGCGTTACGACCGTTACTTTAACATGCTGGTCGCCTTGACCGTAACCGCGAAGGCGCGGAACACCTTTTCCCTTCAATCGGAAATAAGTGCCGGTTTGCGTGCCTGCAGGAATCTTCAGTTTCACTTTCTCAGTCAGCGTCGGAATTTCGACCTCGTCGCCAAGTGCCGCCTGCGCAAACGTTAGCGGTACTTCACAGTAGATATCATCATTCTCACGCTCGAAGAAATCATGCGGCTTCACTCGAATTACGATATATAAGTCCCCGGATGGGCCTCCGCGTGATCCGCCTTCACCTTCGCCGGTTAAGCGGATTTGCGCGCCTTCATCGACACCGGCAGGAATTTTCACATTGATCTTACGCTGCTTCTTCACTTTGCCTGCACCGTGGCAAGTCGTGCATTTTTCTTTGATGATTTTGCCTGCGCCATTACAGTTGGAACAAGCTCTCCGGTTCACCATACGGCCAAACGGTGTATTTTGAACCACTTCTTGCTGACCTGTACCACGACAAACCGAACAAGTTTCCGGTTTCGTACCCGGTTTCGCTCCAGAACCTACACAAGTGTCACAAGTTTCGGTGCGAGGAATCGTAATTTCCGTTTCCTTACCGAATACCGCTTCCTTGAATTCGATTGTCATCGTGTACTGCAGGTCGTTACCGCGCTGCGGAGCGTTAGGATCACGTCGTCCGCCACCGCCGCCACCGCCAAAGAACATGTCGAAGATATCGCCGAAGCCGCCGCCGAAATCACCGGCACCGCCGCCAAAGCCTTGGTTCGGATCCACGTGACCATGTCGGTCATACGTAGCACGCTTTCCGTCATCGCTAAGAACGTCGTAAGCTTCCTTCACTTCTTTAAATTTATCTTCCGCATCCGACGCTTTGTTTACGTCCGGATGGTATTGGCGCGCCATTTTACGATACGCTTTCTTGATCTCGTCCTCGCCTGCGTCTTTCCCGACGCCGAGCACCTCATAATAGTCCCGCTTGTCAGCCAACTCCGTCACCCCGTCTCCTATTTACGCTGCAAAAATCATTATCTATCCAGACACACGAAAAACGGCTGCGCCGTCCAAAGTTTTTTCGGACGGCACACCGTTTACGTATCACTATACAACAAGTCTTACTTCTTGTCGTCTACAACTTCATAGTCGGCATCGACTACGTTATCTTTGCCTCTGGAGGAGGATTCGCCGCCTGCTTCAGGGCCAGCGCCTTCAGCGCCGCCTGCAGCTTGTGCTTGCTCATACAGCTTTACGGAAAGCTGTTGCACGATTTCAGTCAACGCTTCTGCAGCTGCATTGATTTGTTCTACATCGTCTGTTGCCAGCGCTGCAGTCACTTTCTCTTTGGCTTCGTTCGCTTTTGCGATTTCGCCTGCATCTACTTTATCGCCAAGATCTTTAATTGTTTTGTCAACGGAATAGACCAGTTGGTCAGCCGCGTTCTTCGCTTCAACAAGCTCACGACGTTTGCGATCTTCCTCTGCGTTCAATTCCGCATCCTTCATCATGCGATCGATTTCTTCATCGGACAAACCGCCGGAAGAGGTGATCGTGATTTTGTGGCTCTTGCCAGTGCCTTTATCCAGTGCAGACACGTTTACGATACCATTGGCATCAATATCGAAGGTAACTTCGATTTGCGGTACGCCGCGCGGAGCCAGTGGAATATCACCAAGAGTGAAGCGGCCCAGTGTTTTGTTGCCTGCAGCCATTTGACGCTCACCTTGAAGCACGTGAATTTCAACGCTTGGTTGGTTATCCGCATAAGTGGAGTACACTTGGGATTTGCTTGTTGGAATTGTTGTATTACGGTCGATCATCTTCGTGAACACACCGCCAGCTGTTTCGATACCAAGGGACAATGGAGTTACGTCAAGCAATACAACGTCTTTCACATCGCCTGTCAGTACGCCCGCTTGAACCGCTGCACCAAGAGCTACAACCTCATCCGGGTTAACGCCTTTGTGTGGATCTTTGCCGATCAATTTCTTAACCGCTTCTTGAACAGCCGGGATACGAGTCGATCCGCCGACAAGAACAACTTTATCGATATCGCTTGGGGACATACCGGCATCGCTCAATGCTTGACGAGTAGGACCAAGCGTACGCTCTACAAGGGCTTGGGACAATTCTTCAAACTTTGCACGAGTCAGGCTAAGCTCCAAATGCTGTGGAACGCCGTCTGCCATTGTGATAAACGGCAAGGAAATCGTCGAAGTTACTACGCCTGAAAGCTCTTTCTTCGCTTTCTCAGCAGCATCCTTCAAACGTTGTACAGCCGCTTTATCTTTGGAAAGGTCAACGCCTTGCTCTTTCTTGAACTCGGATACCAGGTAGTCGATGATCACTTGGTCGAAGTCATCGCCGCCCAGACGGTTGTCGCCGCTGGTTGCTTTTACTTCGAAGAAGCCATCGCCAAGCTCAAGGATGGAAACGTCGAACGTACCGCCGCCAAGGTCATAAACGAGGATCGTGTGATCTTCTGTTTTCTCAAGACCGTAAGCAAGTGCTGCAGCTGTCGGCTCGTTGACGATACGCAGCACTTCAAGACCAGCGATCTTACCTGCATCTTTAGTCGCTTGACGCTGGCTGTCATTGAAGTAAGCCGGTACTGTGATTACGGCTTGCGTTACGGTTTGGCCAAGGTAAGCCTCAGCATCTGATTTCAGCTTTTGCAGAATGATTGCGGAAATTTCAGGAGCGGAGAAATCTTTGCCATCAATAACTTCTTTATGGCTGGAGCCCATGTGACGTTTAATGGACATGATTGTACGGTCTGGGTTTGTGATTGCTTGACGTTTTGCCGATTCACCGACAATACGCTCGCCGTCTTTCTTGAAACCAACAACAGAAGGTGTTGTACGGTTGCCTTCCGGATTCGGGATTACGACAGCTTCGCCGCCTTCCATTACCGCAACGCAAGAGTTTGTTGTACCAAGGTCGATACCGATTACTTTACTCATAATTAAAGTTCCTCCTCAAAGGGATATAATTGAAATCATCTATAGGCAAGCTGATCGTTAACCGCTGACTTTCACCATAGCGGGACGCAGCACTTTATCCTTCAGGACATAGCCCTTTTGCACTTCTTCAATGACAATGCCTTCTTCATGCTCATCGGATTCCACTTGCATAATCGCTTGATGGAAATCCGGGTTAAACGGCTGTCCAACCGCATCCATCGCTTTCAGCCCTTCAGCTTCAAGCACTTGCTCAAGCTGGCGGAAGATCATGTCGACGCCTTTGGAGAACGATTCACCATCGCCGCCGTTCTTCGCAGCTTCAATGGCACGGACAAAGTTATCCACTACCGGCAGAAGCTGCCCGACTAGCTTCATGGAAGCATATTGCCCAAGCTCTTCCTTCTCTTTCATCGTACGGCGACGGAAGTTGTCAAAGTCGGCTTGTGCTCTTAAGTAGCGCTGTTGGTTCTCTTCGGCTAATTTCTCAAGTGCTTCCACGCGGGAATCTCCTGCGCTTCCTTCTTCTTGGGGAGCTGCCGATTCTTCGTTCACCGATTCCTGCGCTTCTTCAGCAGCAAGGTTCTCTTCATGTTTATGTTCTTCATCTGTATGCTGTTCATTCACAGACACGAGCGCTTACACCTCCTGAAAGTAATCCCTAATGCCTTAACCCATGCAAATTTAACGTCATTTGTACCATCGACCCAGCAGAACCGCCATATCTTTGGACAGTAAATCCAGCAAGCCGATTACTTTACCGTAATCCATTCGTGTCGGTCCCAAAATCCCAATCGTGCCCAGCTGTTTGCCTTGTGCCGAATAAGTCGCCGTAATCAAACTGCAATTGTTAATCGCCTCATGCGTATTTTCTGTACCGATTCGAACTTGAATACCGCTTGGCAGCGTACTGAACATTTGCATAATGGTCGGCGTCTCGTCTAGCAGGTCGAGCAGCGTCTTCACTTTGTCGACATCCTTGAACTCCGGCTGCATCAGCATGTTCGTCGTACCGCTTAAGAACACCCGGTGATCGTCTTCGCTCATTAGCGCGTCGTCGAGTACACCGAGCAGTCGCTCGCATTGGTCCGCATAACGGCCAAGCTCCTGACCGACCTCGGAATACAGCTTTGATTTGAGGCGCGCAATCGGCACTCCGATCAATTTGCTGTTAAGAATGTTAACAGCCTGCTGCATTTCCTCCATGCTCATATCATCCGGCAAGGAAATCGTACGGTTCTCAACATGACCGGTGTTGGTAACAATAATCGCTACGGCCGTGTCATCACTGATTGGAACGAGCTGGAAATGCTTAAGCGAATTCGTAAACGTCTCCGGCCCAAGCACGATGCTCGTGTAATTCGTCAGATTGGACAATATCATGGCTGCATGTTGAATAATCTGTTCCATTTGGTTCACCTTCTCCGTGAAGAAGGACCGAACCGTTTGCGCATCCTGTTCATTAACTTGACTCAGTCTTACAAGATGATCGACGTAATAGCGGTAACCTTTAATCGATGGAATACGACCTGCCGAGGTATGAGGCTGCTCCAGAAATCCGAGCTCTTCCAAATCAGCCATCTCGTTACGAATGGTTGCCGGGCTAAAGCTGACATCGCTTCGTTTCGAAATGCTGCGTGAACCAATTGGCTCTGCTGAGCGGATATAATCGTCTATGATGACATTCAGAATCATACGCTGCCGTTCAGTTAACATCGCAGTCCCTCCCGGTTTCTTAAGATCGTTTCATGCTAAAGCTGCTTCCCTTTATTACGGTCATCCTTCAACCGTTAGCACTCGTTATCGGCGAGTGCTAATCATTACTACAAAAATACCAAAATCGCTTGCCAATTGTCAAGTCAGTTCGATATTTTGGGCCGGAAGACAACACATCCCATCGCCATCGCGTCCCCAAAGAAAAAGCCATCTCAAAAGCAGTGTGCGTCTGCACACGTTCGAGACAGCCATTTCATACGAATCATATGCTAAGATTTAAAGCACTCTTCTTCCCCACAAGACCCGATCTTCCCAGATCCCATCCAGCTCGGAGATCGTAACGCCGGGATCTCCAAACGTATGAATGACTTTGTTGTTCCCGATATAAATCCCTACATGTCCGACGATTTTGTTACTGCTATATCTGCCCGGTGTATAGAAGAACACCACGTCTCCCGGTTTGAAATCCTTCCGGGCCAGGTATTTACCAATATTTGACTGCGCTCTAGATGAACGCGGCATGTCAATGCCTACATGATAAAATACATGCTGCACAAACGACGAACAATCGAACTTTCGGCTTTGTGCATACGGCGCTGCATCGAATTTGTAAGGAATATCCATAAACTGTTTAGCATAAGAAATGACCTTCTCCGCATCTGCTCCGGGTTCCGCATTTCCGTCTTCTGTGTCGAGCGCCTTTGCTCTAAAATCGTTTCTTGTGGGAAAGCTTGCTGCCGATAATCTATTGGGCTGTTCTACAGCAGGAGGGGTCACCACGATTGAATTAAGCTTCGCATCCCAATCCAGAGGCGTTTGCCAGAGCTGCGACAAGGAGCTCATTTCCAAATACACCTTACGATCCATGAGTTGAGGAGCCTCATGCAGCATAACCGACTCATCACCGACGTGGGCCTGCTTCTCATTCAGCTTGAATCTATAGATGGGATCCGTATAGCCCATCGATGCCGATTGGTTTGCAGGTTCCATTTCGTACCGATACCCGAATAGCTCTGCCGCTTGATCCGCCGGAATCCAAACCTTCCCATCTCTCAACTTATAAGGGGTCGTTACCGCTCCTTGATGACCTTGTATTTGCAAATTGACGAGTGAGCCGCTTGCATTGTTCTTCCCTACATGCGCATTCTCTTTAGCCGAACAAGAGGCCAGAATAAGAGCCAGGGAGATGAAGATCAGTAAGCGTTTCATGATTTGCGTATCCTCCTGTAAGGGTTGCTGATCATCTCATTGACAGCTTGTATTGTTCCCATTCAGGTCATTATTATGGCTGATTACGTGCTGGAAGAAACAAAAAAGCCACTGCAACCTTATCGAAAGGCGCAGTGGTTTATTAGAAATATGGAGCTATTCATCGAGTTATGGTTGTTCATTATAGCTGTATTAGTTCAGCATTCTTAGTACGGCGATTTCGTCACATGCATGCTGCTTCGGACAGTGGATACAGTCCGTCCACACCTTCTCGGGAAAAATCTCCTTGTTCACGATCGTGAAGCCGTTCTTCTCGAAGAAATTCACTTCGTATGTCAGCGCCATCACTTTAGGGATGTTCTGTTCCTTCGCTTCATGAAGCAGCTGATCGACAAGCTTACTGCCGATGCCTAAACCCTTATAGCCTTCCGATATGCCTAGCGAACGGATTTCGACGAGGTCAGCGCCAAGCTGGGTTAACGAACCGCAGCCGACTACTTCACCCGAAACCTCCGCCACAACGAATGTATGAATTTGACGCTTCAGCATATCGCGAGATCGCGGCAGCATAATTCCCTTCTCGGCGTACCCTGCTATTAAATCCACTAATGTTTCGATATCATTCTCGGTCGCCTTTCTGCATACCGCTTGCATCTCACTCGCCTCCGCATCCATAAACTCTAGAGTAAACTGCTTTTAACACGAATAAATATACAACATCGTGAATGTTAACACAAGAATAATTTGACTGGATTTGCTGACTTATCCGCTGATAAAGGCTCCGAATACTTCATTGCCAAGCGGGATCCCTTTCTCAGACAATCGATATCCGCCGCCACTGCCTTCCGTGTGCTCAACCAGCCCTTGCGAGAGCACCGTTTGAAGCGCCTCACCAAACACGCTTTCAATCGTTTGACCGGGAAATTGAGCCGAGAAACGATCATTGTTCACACCTTCGAGCATACGAAGTCCAACCATCATGAAATCTTCCATCGCTTCATGCTCGGGAACCGGGTTCGTTTCAAGGCGCGGAAGCCGCTCTGCCGCCGCATCAATGTAAGGCTGAATCCCTTTGATATTGACATGCCGCTCGCCTCTGGCATAACCGTGCGCGCCTGCACCAAGCCCATAATAAGGCTCGTTGCGCCAATACGTAATGTTATGTCTGCTTTCGTGGCCGGGCTTCGCGAAGTTGCTGATTTCATAATGATGAAACCCCTCCGCTTTAAGCTTGTCTATCAGCAGCATGTACATCGCAAGCTCATCCTCTTCCGGAGGAAGCGGCAGCTCATTGCGTTCATATAAAGTGTGGAACAACGTGTTCTCTTCAACTTTAAGACCATAGAGCGAGTAATGCGGAAGCCCTAATTGCAGCGCACGGTTGACGCTGTCTGAAAGCTGTTCTACGCTCTGTCCCGGGAGTCCGAACATCAAATCGATCGATAAATTACTAAAGCCGGCCGTACGTGCATTCTCGATGCTGCGGTAGACATCCTCGACATTGTGAATGCGGCCGATCCGCTCCAGCAGCCCGTTATCAAACGACTGTACGCCAAAACTGATCCGGTTTACGCCGCCTGCCTTCATAGCCGTCAGCTTGTCCAGATCCGTTGTCCCCGGGTTAGCTTCCATCGTAAATTCCGCATCCGGATGAATGGGGAAATATTTCTTAACAGATGTCAGAAACCGCTCCATCTGCGGCGGTGTGAGCACCGTAGGCGTTCCTCCACCAACGAATACCGTAAGGATTTCTTCCGGAGGAAGCGCCTCTACAGTCCGCGCCATCTCGCTCTCTAGCGCATCCAGATAGGCATCTACAGGCTGTCCGCGAAGGACATAAGACGTAAAATCGCAATAGTGGCACTTGTTCGTGCAAAACGGGATATGAATATAAAGCGCCTTCGGCGCGTGGGTAAACATAAGCGATTGTCACCTCCATAGTACGGGAATTTCGTTTGATCAAGGAGAAACCTATTCCACTAATAAAGAAAGGGAGCACGATGGCTCCCTCCCCAGAACAACGTCTCTAAGATTCTAATCCTCGTCGATCTTAAGAACGGCCATGAATGCCTCTTGCGGCACCTCAACACTGCCGACTTGCTTCATCCGTTTCTTACCTTCCTTCTGCTTATCAAGCAGCTTCCGCTTACGGCTGATATCTCCGCCGTAACACTTGGCAAGAACGTTCTTCCGCATCGCTTTAACGGTTTCACGAGCGATAACCTTGTTTCCGATCGATGCTTGAATCGGCACCTCGAACATTTGACGAGGGATCAGTTCCTTGAGTTTCTCGCATATGATCCGTCCGCGATGATAAGCGCGGTCACGATGGACGATAACGGACAAGGCATCCACCTGCTCGTTGTTAAGCATAATGTCCATCTTCACGAGCTTGGACTGGCGATAGCCGGACAGCTCGTAGTCGAAGGAAGCATAGCCCTTCGTGCTTGATTTCAATTGATCAAAGAAATCATAAACGATCTCAGAAAGAGGCATATCGTAGGTGATCGTTACACGGTTCGTGTCTAGATACTCCATGTTGACGAACTCACCGCGTTTGTTCTGACAAAGCTCCATAATCGCCCCAACGTAATCGTTCGGTACAATGATAGCCGCTTTTACGAATGGCTCTTCAACATATTCAATCTTACCGACATCCGGATAATTAGACGGGTTGTCGATCTCCAAGATTTCGCCGTTTGTCAATGTGACGCGATAAACTACGCTTGGCGCTGTCGTAATAAGCGGAATGTTGAACTCGCGCTCAATCCGCTCTTGGATGATTTCCATGTGAAGCAAGCCCAAGAATCCGCAGCGGTAACCGAAGCCAAGCGCCGTAGACGACTCCGCTTCATAACGAAGCGACGCATCGTTAAGCTCCAATTTCTCGAGCGCATCGCGAAGATCGTTATAATCCTGCGTTTCGATCGGATACAAGCCGCAGAATACCATCGGATTGATCTTACGGTAACCCGGCAGTGCTTCCAGAGCTGGTTTCTTAGCATCGGTAACGGTATCCCCTACACGGGTATCCTTCACGTTCTTGATGCCTGCTACGACGAAACCAACGTCTCCAACAGCCAGCTCATTAACGATTCCCATACGCGGCATGAAAGCTCCGACTTCGATTACTTCAAACTCCGCTCCTGTTGCCATGAAGCGAATCTTCTTGCCTGCTTTGATGACGCCGTCGATAACGCGCACATAAACGATAACCCCTTTATAAGGATCATAGTGCGAGTCGAAAATAAGCGCTTTAAGCGGCTCGTCCGGGTCACCGGTAGGTGCCGGAACTTTGCTGACAACCTGCTCCAATATTTCCTTAATGCCGATGCCCGCTTTCGCAGAAGCATGAACAGCTTCGCTGGCGTCAAGGCCTATAACATCTTCAATTTCCTGTTTGACGCGGTCTGGCTCTGCGCTTGGCAGGTCGATTTTGTTCAGTACAGGAATAATCTCCAAATTGTTATCGAGTGCCAAATACACGTTGGCAAGCGTTTGCGCTTCGATCCCTTGAGCGGCATCGACAACGAGCAAAGCGCCTTCACAAGCAGCCAAGCTGCGCGAAACCTCGTACGTAAAGTCTACGTGTCCCGGTGTATCAATCAAATTCAAAATGTATTCAACACCGTCATCGGCTTTGTAACCGAGTCTAACGGCTTGCAGCTTTATGGTGATGCCGCGTTCGCGCTCCAGATCCATTTGATCAAGCACTTGTTCTTGCATTTCTCTTGATGACAACGCGCCGGTAAATTCAAGAATCCGGTCTGCCAGCGTTGATTTCCCATGATCGATATGGGCGATAATTGAAAAGTTGCGAATTCGTTTTTGTCTGTCTCGTACGTCCGCCATGCTAAACCCCCAGAGGTACCTAATTGCTAATCATTCTTATAAGTATAACAGCTTGAGGGGTCACCATCAATCCGTTACCGATTCAAAAAACGAAACGACCATTCGAATCCCCTTCGCAGACACCGTTTGAAGCACCCCTGCCGTCCCGTCTGCAACTTTATTAACCGTCGCATCGCTGCGCAAATCAGGCAAGCCTGTCAGTTGTTTATTAAGCTCTTCTTGGAGTTTGCGCTCGTATTCCAAACGGATTTCCTCTTCTGTTCTCCCATGCTGCGCATCCGCAACGGTGCGTCGTTGTGTAGTTTGATCGACTTGATTCTCAGGGAGTTGGTCGATTTTAGTTGTGTCCGTTACACCGGTTACACTGGATTCATCTTCACTGTCGGTCAGCATAGAAGAGGAGTAACCAGCAGGGTTAACAGCTTGAACGCCTCCTTCAACCGGACCATAAACACGTTCAATACCGCTCGAGGCCATATCTATGCCAAACAGAATGATGAGCGCAACCGCTCCTCCAACCAGAGCCATCTTCATCGATTGACGACGCATTTAGATTCTCTCCCCTATGGTTAAACTATTTGTTCAATTTCGATACCGGCGGTGCTGACACTTTCGCTGAATCCCAGTAGATATCTGAGATGATCTTCGCAAGCACATCAATGGTCCGATAGGATTCCTTGAGCGTGTTGTCGACTCCGCCAACTTCGATCAGAACGCTGTCCGGCGAGAGCGATTGATTATATTCCCCATTGCCGCTGGCAGTCGTTTTACCCAAAATCCCGCGCGACAGTCCCGGATATTTCTTCTCCAGCGCTTCATGCATACGGTTCGCCAATGCTTCATTCTGCTTCCAATTGGGATTGGCCAGCCCGATGATGAAGAAAACTTCTGCATAGGTTTCACCGTTTATGGTGATGGTCGTATTCTTCCGTCGCAGGGAATCTCGGTGAATATCGAAGAAGAATTGGAGATTGTTATTTTTGGCCATCGCATCGACGACCGTTTTCTTCGAATACTTATAGGATAGGAGCCAATTGTAGTTTTTAATCGCCGTTACATAATCCGTGGAAGATTGTTGTGCCCCAATGCCGCTTTTCTCCAGTTGAAAAGCAAGACGTTTGCCCAGCAGCGTAATGTTCTTCACGGGCGATTCGGCGTATTTCTTGCTGCTGATTTCCGGAAACCAGGATTCGCGGCTATGAGAATGGTAGATAAAAACGACCTTCTTACCCCCGGTTGTCGGAGTTGCCGGATTAACCGGCTCGACTTGCTCCGGATCTGAATCCGGCTTCGTATCACCCGGCGTCTTCACGGGCGTCGTCGGCTGTTCACCTGTTCCTGCCTCACTGTCATCAGGTTCGGTTTGATCGGGCTGCGTGTTGCCTGTTTCATGATCCGGCCTGCCCGAATCCGTAACCGGCAGACCCGATCCTTCACCGGTAACTTCCTCTTGGCCCGGAATCGAATCGTGATCTCCCGATTCAACAACTGCATCTGTACCTGTTCCCGGTCGCAGGATGACTGTCGTGTCGCCGCTCATTCCGGGATATTGGCTTGCCAGCAAGCTCCTCGGATCCTCCGGATTAATGTCGGTCAATAGCCGGAACAGAAACGTACTGATCTGTCTGCCGTTAATGGCTGTTCTCGGTGAACCGTCGCTTGTGCCCGGCAATTCCATCGACAGCATGTCTTTGAATAATCCGCCGGATACCGCTACCGCGAAACCTTTCATCGACGATACCGGCGATGACGCGGCGTTCTGATGCACAATCGCACCAATTCCTACTACAAGGACAAGGATCATCGATCCCAATGACAACAACGCAAAGGTACGGCCTGCTACTAGCAGCTGACGCAAACGCATGCTGCCTTTAGCAAGGTTCAGGGTCACAATCCATCGTTTCATTCCGTGTACTCCTCCCAGTTCCAATTGTGGCATTGGTTCATCGCGCACTAGGCTAGTATCACTTTATGAGGCAAGCCGATTTAATAGAACCGAAAGTTTAATAGAGTTTGGAGCATTGCTAGATTAGTAGAGTGATAGCAAATGAATAGAGTTGGTGAAGGATCATCGGACCACAAAAAAAGAAGAGCACCTGAGTGCCCTTCTCACGCAACGCGAGTGGCTCGATTCAATAACTTAGTGTGTATAAGCTGCTACATTCGACTTATCCACTGCCTCGTGCAGTGCAGCATTGAGCCCGCTGGCAACGATGTTGGCGATATCCTCAATGAACTGGTCGATTTCCTTGGGTGTTACGAGCAGATCATGGCCAAGAGGCCCGAGCGCTTCACGGACAAGCTGAAGCCGCTCATTCTCGTCAATCGAATCCAGCAAACCTAGGAAACCGTCCGCTTTGCCCGCCGCATGTTTCTTCAAATGCTCCCGCATAAGATCAATGCTGTTGCTGACAATTGTCGATGCATACAGCACGGTCGGAACACCGATCGCCACAACCGGCACTCCCAGAATTTCCTTCGTAATGCCGCGCCGCTTGTTCCCAATGCCTGAACCGGGATGAATACCGGTATCCGCAATTTGAATCGTCGTGTTTACCCGCTCAAGTGCTTTGGACGCCAGCGCATCAATCGCAATGATCAGATCCGGCTTCGAGCGATCTACGATTCCTTGTACGATGTCACTCGACTCAATGCCGGTTATCCCTAGCACACCAGGCGCAACCGCGCTTACATTTCGGTAGCCAGGCGCGACCTCGTTAGGCATCAGCTCGAAGAAGTGGCGCGTCACAAGCGCATTCTCAACGACAATCGGACCGAGTGCATCCGGCGTAACATTCCAGTTGCCAAGTCCGACGATTAAGACGTTCGCCGTCTTACTAATGCCAATCCGCAGAAGAAACTCCGCAAATTCCTGTGCCAGCTTCGTAGCCACGCGGTCTTGCAGCACGGTGTCCTGCTTGCGCAGCTCCGGCACTTCGAAGGTCACGTAGTGACCGATCATTTTGCCCATAATGCGGGAGCCTTCCTCAGTTGTTACTTCAAGTCTCGTGATGGTAATACCGTCATCCTCCGATACTTCGGAGAGAACACCGGGTACTGGACCGTTCCCTGCTGCCTCTGCATATTCCTTCGCTTCAAGCGCCAAATCGATCCCCACGTTAAACTCTTGCAGATCAAGCTCACTCATGTTATAAGGGCGCTCCTTCCATCCGTTTGTGTCTAGTTTGCGATAGAGAACCTCTAATTATGCGGTTACGGCCCGGAATACATGGATTCAGTCATGCGCGAGCTATTGCTTTTTGGTTTTGCCCGTGATACACTATGTCAAGTTGTGTTGTTACAAAGGGATTGTCCCTTTTTACAGGAGGTGAATGCAATGCCAAACATTAAATCCGCAGTCAAACGCGTTAAAACGATCGAGAAACGCCGCGCTTTGAACGCTTCGCAAAAATCAGCTCTTCGCACGGCCGTTAAAACTGCTGATCTAGCTGTTGTTGCTACTGATGTCGATGCTGCTAAAGCAGCTCTGATCAATGCTACAAAAAAGCTGGATAAAGCTGTAACTAAAGGCCTGATTCATAAAAATGCAGCTGCTCGCAAGAAGTCGCGCCTGGCTAAAAAGCTTAACGCACTTAGCGCACAAGCCTAATCAATCAAACGAAAGTCCTGCTCTTACGCCTTGTGCGTAAAAGCAGGACTTTTTTTATGTTCTTCTTATGCGGCAAGCGAGAGCAGGAACAGTTCCAGACCCAGCGTCTTATCAATACGACCTGTCTTCATGCCGTAATCCAGCTCTGCCAGCTTGTTCAGATGTTTGCCGAGCGTTTGAGTGGAGAACCGTTTGGCCTTCTCAGCGGCTAACTTGACGACGTAAGGATGCAAGCCCAGCTGCCCTGCCATCTGCTGAGGAGAATAATTATGCTGCTCCAGCTCCTTCACCTGCAGCATAATGCGAAATTGCCTCGCAATTAACGCTGCGATCTTAATGGGCTCCTCACGGCGCAGCAGCAGCTCTCCATATAATTTAAGCGCTCGGTCCACCTGCAGCGATGCCATAGCATCAATAAGCGCGAAGACGTCTTCTTCTACCGTCGAGGCAATCAACTGCTCGACATCACTGCTGCTGATGGAGCCGCCGCTGCCGGCATGTAAACAGAGCTTGTCCACTTCATGCGCCAGCTGCTGCATATTGGTCCCCGTGCGCGCCAGAAGCAGCTGTGCGGCATCACGGCTCATGCCACGACCCTGTTCCTCCGCTCGCTTAACCGTCCATTGCAGAAGCTCATTTTCTTGAAGCTCTTGGAACGGTATTAATGCATCCTGCTCCTTCAGCAGCTTCACAACCTTACGACGTTCATCCAGCTTCTCGGCCATCACCTGAAACACGATGACACTGCTCTCACAGGGCTGCTTCAAATAAGCGATCAGCGCGTCTGTCCCATGCTCAAGCTTGCCTTCTTTGCCTTGAGCCGCAGCGAGAACGGAGGAATCCCGAATAAGCACCAGCTTGCGCGATGCGAAGAAAGGCAATGTTTCGGCCTCTGCCACAGCCTCTTCTATAGGTGTTTCCGACGTATCGAATTTAACAAGACCAAGCTCTCGCTCTTCAGCCGGCAGCAGCTTGTCCGTCAAGGTCGACACAAACTGCCGCATGCGATATCTGTCTTTCCCGTACAGCACATAGACGGGGCGGATCGTTCCCGCTTTCAGTTCCTTCATGACATCCTTCATTTCCACGGCATATGTCCCCCTTTAAACCACCAACCCTACGATAGCGCCATTTTGCAAAAAACGCAACAAAGGGATGAAGTCAGCTTGCGACTCATCCCTTTGTCCCCGAACATCTATATAAACACTCGCTAGCAAACGGTCCATGGTACCGGCTGCGAATGGTCATACGACGTCAAGGTGCCGTCCTATGACTGGTTTCCTGCTCCCTACACCATACGCGAACATCCCGTAAAGTGTGCAATCAACCGCCATATTATTTAATAGATTGTACTTGTTGCTCGGTTGCTTTCTTGGGATCTACGGCATAAACCTGTTTAACCCCGTCGGCGTCCGCTGCCTCATACGTCAACACCGAACTGTCATCGGACCACTTCAAATTCGAAATGCCGGTACGTTTCACACCTTGGAAAATCATTAAGCTGTCTTGAACGGTGTAAATGCGAACGGTATCCTCCACAATAAAAGCTTGGTACATATCGTCCGGCGAGATTGGCGAAGCCATGATCATGCTGGAAGCCCCAAAATCAGTGCTCTTATTGTTTGCCGACGTATTCGCATTATCCGACTTGCTGTTATCTCTCCGATCCTCGGCAGCACTGTCCGTAGCAGCGGTATTACCGGAACCGGAACCCGAGTCAGAATCACTTGAACCGGATACCTCGTAGTTAGGTGACTGGCCCTTCACAGCAGGTGCTCCATCATCCGTATCGGTTGTGAGCGGAGGCATCGTTTCACCATTCGGATCCACGTTGCGGCTCTCTGACTTCATCAGCGGCTTCTCATCGGACACGGAAGCCAGCGGCGCGGCAGCTTCAGTCGTAATCTCATTGATTGTAGCTGCATCGTTCGTCGTCTCTTCCGACTGACTGATACTGGCTGAAGAATCGGCTGAAGATGTATTCTGAGCCGTATCATAAGTATTCGAAGAATCTGCGGCCATGTCCTTTGCTGAATCGTTCATCGAGCGGCTTGGGTCGTAGTTGACGATAAACAGTCCCGCTATGATACCTGCTGCTATAATGCCGCCAATTGCACGAATCGAGAATCGGTCCGTCCATCTTCTCTTCTCCGTGCTTGGCGCAATTCGTCTTGGCATTGCCGATTGGTTCACATCACGGTCTTGCATTGGAATATCGCCTTGAATGGTATCTTGAGCGACTTGAAGCTCTGCCAGTCGTGGCAGTATCGCATCCACTAAACTGTAGCTCGGCGTGACCCTCGGCAGGTTGGTTAGTCCGGAGGAAAGCAATTCAAGCCGTTCAAGCATGGCTGCACATTCCGGGCAATGCCGTGTATGAGTCATCAAGAATTCGGCTTCCTGCTCATCCAGATCGCCGTCAAGCTGCCTTTGCATATAGTCCATCACCTCTTGACAATTCATCCTCGGACACCCCCTCTCTGATAATCATGCAGGTATGTTTGCAGCTGTTGTCTTGCCCGGAATAAATAAGATTTGACCGTATTCAGCGGCAGATCAAGTGAATCGGCGATTTCGTTGTACGAGAAATCCTGCAAATAGCGAAGAACAACAACGGCCCGATGATGCTCAGGCAGTTTGTCGATCGCTTTGCGGATATCCTGCACAGCATAGGAAGTAAGAACTTCCTCCTCAACCGATTGATTATCCTTGAACACCATTTCATGCTCGTCAATGGACACAGTCGGTTTGGTTCGACGAAACTTATCGATACATATATTAGTGACAATCCGCTGTACCCAAGTTTTAAACTGGGCTTTCTCTTCATAGCTGCCGATTTTCGTATAAATACGAATAAGTGCTTCTTGAGCCGCATCCATCGCATCCTGCTCATTGCCTACAATATAATAGGCTGTCCGGTAAACATGATTCTCAATCTCGCGCAATAGAGAAATAAGAGCGTCGCCATCGCCGGCTTGTGCGGCTTTAATAAGGCCTGGCTCTACCACGGAGGATCCCCCCTTGCAACCTTTCAGACGGAAAGGTTCGTTATAATGTTGCACCAAGCCTAAACAATTCTTTATAAAAATTTAAGCTGTTGTCATAAAACCAAATGAAATGAAATGGACAAGTGCCGAAAAAGTGCGGATAATCGCCGTTTCTGGGCCGATCGGCACACATCTTACTACGAGAATTCATGGAGAACGATGCATTTCGCTTCAATTTTTGAGAAATCATGAAGGAAAACATACTATTCAAAATGATAGCAGAAAATAGAACAACCGTACACCCTACTAGAAATTACCAGCGGGAGTACGGCTATAGGACTACGTAACGAAAATCAGTATTGCGCTTGCCAGTCAACCAAGTTTCGGCAAGGTTTTCCATGAGCGCTGTAGTGCTTTAAGTTATCGAGCACGATCGATAATGCTCGATCCATATAATAAGGCGTATTGCCTGTTTCATGCGGGGTTAGAACAACATTCTCCATGTTCCACAGCGGATGCTCCCGCGGCAAGGGCTCCTGCTCAAATACATCAAGTCCCGCTCCCGCGATCCGTTCGAGCTGTAAGGCATCAACCAGGGCTGCTGTATCCGTTGTGCCGCCTCTGCCAATATTAATGTAAATCGCGGATGGCTTCATCACCGCAAACTGTTCCTTGCCTACGATATGCCTCGTTTGCGAAGTCAGCGGCAAGCAATTGACGATGTAATCGCTTTGTGCGAGAACTTCATTTAATTGTTCGATGGTGTACATACGATCTACCCATTCGGCCGGTTCGCCAGACTTGCGAACACCGAGCACGTTCATGCTGAACGCCTGAGCCAGCTTAGCCGTTTCAAGTCCAATCGCGCCGGTACCGAGTATAGCGATGGTTTTCCCATGTGCTTCCCCCATACGCTTCGACGGTTTCCATGTTTGCGTTTGCTGGTTGCGAATTGCGATATGTACGCTTCTTGTCAGGGAGAGCAGCATGGCAAAGATCGATTCCGATATCCCGTTCGGATGAACACCGGAAGCCTGCGTCAATGTGACGCCGAGCGATTGGAGCCGATCCAGCGGGATGTGGTCGACACCCGCACCTAAGTTTTGCAGCCACCGAAGTGGAATGTCCTCCGCATGAATGATTTTGAGCACATCGCGATTCCAGCCCAAAATCACTTCTGCCTTCATTAGAGCCGCTCTTGCTTCATCGGCGTCTAAGCCGCTAACTGATAAATAATCCAGACTTGGACAAGCCTGTTGTATGGCCTTCACCTGTACTTCGTCAAAAGGATGTACGGACACAATCGTTCCCATGCGATGATCCCCTTCCCAAACCGTTCTTTGCCACAGATTACCACCGCTCCGAAGTCGATGTCAAACGGATAAAGTTCGGGAAGGTTTGATTCTCAGCCCAATCTCAGTATAATATGAGGTAGACAAGCGCACGAAAGGAGTCCTCCACGATGACTAAGACCAGCAATTGGTTTGACGATTATTTGGACCTCTATAACTTTGCCAAGCAGCTCGGCGATCAGCAGTGGCAGGAAGAGCTGCTCGAAGCGATGCGTCACAAGGATGCATTGGACCGCGAAGAGGCTGTACGAAGTGCCAAAGAAGAGCTGTGGCATAAGTTCAATACGATCAACCATCAAATGATGGATCTGCTTGCACAAATGAAGCAGAGCAGCGATCCCGCCGAAGAAAGCACGATACGCGAGCTGATCGGAACCTTGAAGCTTCAGCGCATGGATTTGGCGAAGAAAATTAAATCGCTTCACTAATCGGTTAAATAGATACAAGACTAATTAAATACAAAATAAATGCGTTTCCCCGGTGCCTTGCAGCTTGTCTGCTAGGAGTCGGGGATTTTTTCTCTTCGGGTGATTGCTTGATCCGGGCTAATTCGAAATTGGATCTCGCCATTCCGATCCGTGCGGCTTGTTTGGATATTTGCACTCGCCAGCCGATCCATCACAACTTGAGCCGGATGACCGTAGGTGTTGGTTCTCCCGACGGAGACGACTGCCCACTTCGGCCTCCAATAGTTCAGCCACAGCTCGGAAGTCGAGGTTTTGCTGCCATGGTGGGAGATTTTCATGACGTCTATGAAGGGATTAAGCGGCGACGACGATTCAACATCATGGGATTGAAGCTGCTCCAAGAGCAGCTCCTCTTCTTGCACGTCGGCATCTCCTGCGAACAGGAACCTGCGGTTGTACAATTCAATGAGTAAAGCTGCGCTCTGCCCATTCTGCTCGTCTTCCTCCACGATAGCCTGGTCGGAGCCTGACGCCAAACCGAGCACTTGGATTGTTGTGCCGGAGTCGACCCGCCATTCCAAGCCCGTCGTACTCTTATAGAGCGGAATGTCCGCATCCACTGCTGTCCGCAGCAGCGTTACCGCATCCTCGGAAGCTTTCAATGTGCCGTTCCACATGATCGCCTTTACTTTGATCTCGCTTATCACCGCCTGCAGGCCTTTAATATGGTCGCTGTCGAGATGCGATAGGACGAGCAAATCCAGCTGGTGCACGCCTCGTTTCTGCAGCAGCGGCACGAGAAGCTTGCGGCCAACCTCATAGGGATCTTTTCGTATCCGCCAGGCCTCTTTATTGCCGAATTGAACGGCTCCTCCCCCATCAATTAGAATATGTTTTCCTTTCGCAGTACGAATCAAAATCGCATCGCCTTGGCCGACATCGATATAATCGACATACGCATGGCGGTCTCTGAAATCAGGGAAATAGGCCCATAATAGAAGAAAACTTAAGCCTGCGGCCGTGAGAGACAGCAGAACGAACCTTCTGCGGTGAGAATGCGGCGATTCGAATGAAGACATATCTATGAACGGGATTGCTTGCAGTTCTACCAGCTTATCCGAATCCGATCCTAAACCCGTTGACGAACTTGTTTCCGACTCTGGCTGCTGAAGACGCCGCTTCAACCTGCCAAGCCATACAAAACAGATCCATAACATGCCGTAGTAACTTACCACCCACCCGAGCGGCGGGGTTGCCCAAATCATTCGAAAGCTGTTCCAGCTGCTCAGCCTTGTAACAAATGCAAACGTCAATTCGTTGCCAATGGCTGTCACCTGCGACAGCAGCGAACCGGCAGGATGCCATAACGCACCGAGCAGCATCGAAGCGCCGCCAAGCGGCATGACGATGAAGCTGATGAAAGGAACAAGTACTAGGTTCGCGCCGATCGAGAGCAGATGTACCGCGTTGAAATAGTAGATGGTGACCGGTAGCGAAACGAGCTGTGCGACCACAGTGACCGTGAGCAAATCAAGTAGGGAGCGCGCCCACCAGCGCTTCCCGGCAGGCAAGCAGCCGCGCACAGGCGGCACGCCGAGAATGAGACCCGCCGTTACGAGAAACGACAGCTGAAAGCCGACGTTTCCGAGCATGTACGGGTCGAAGGCGAGCATGAGCAGCGCGGCGGCGGCCAGGAGGTGCAGCCCGTCGCCGAGCTTGTGCAGGCGGGCTGCACCTAGGCCGAGCACGGCCATAATGCCGGAGCGTACGACCGACGGCGAGGCTCCGGCGAGGAGCACGTACAGCGGCACCGCCGCCATGAGCAGCAGCAGCATGCGCTCCCGGGTCATTCGCGCTAAGCGCAGCAGGCCGCCGAGCATATAGAGGAACACGGCGACGTGCAGGCCGGATATGGCCAGGATGTGC
Source organism: Paenibacillus sp. J22R3 (assembly GCF_056269305.1). Classification (NCBI taxonomy): domain Bacteria; kingdom Bacillati; phylum Bacillota; class Bacilli; order Caryophanales; family Paenibacillaceae; genus Paenibacillus; species Paenibacillus sp. J22R3. The sequence continues at coordinate 88,867 of NZ_JBWDNS010000009.1, forward strand.
GTGAGTCCCAGCTGCGCAAACCGGCGGTACACAGTGGGATCGAGATCGTCGCTTATGCCGAGGACGAGGCCTTTCATGTAACCGGACTGGAGGTCCGGATACAGCTTGTCCATTTGCGCCCCAAGCGCGGCGCGCACGTCATCGACATAACGGAGCAGCGCAGCAGCCGACCAGCGTGGTCCGGCGCTTATCTGCACCGAGGCAGCCCCATCCACGCTGAACTGCCAGTGGATGCGCTGGCTGTTCATATAACTGCGATAATCGAAGCCGCCGAAATTCGTGGCAGCCATAGGCGCGGACAGCTCACCGGCAGCCGACATTTGCTGCCCTCGCTTCCACGAAGCTGCCTTAACAAGCTCAGCCTCAGCCGCTAATCGTACTTGAACCTGCATTCCTTCACCGCCGAGCTGCACAGGACTGTTTCCTCCTCCGCCCTGCACAACCTCATCCACAGCAACGCGGAACCGAACCTGATCACCGTCAATCTCCACCGGTGAACTAATAATCCCTCTGATCTCCGCCCCGAACATGGCGGAGCCCACAGGAATAGCCTCATAAGCAAGAGCCTGCAGTTCTGGCAGCGCAGTGACATTCCGCGAATCCATCCATATCCGCTCTCCTGCAGCAGCCACATAAGCTGCCAAACATGCTGCGGCAAGCGGCCATGATGCACGTTTCAGCAGCCCCAGCGCGAGCATGGCAGCAAGCAACGCGGCAGCGGTCAAATAAACGCCGCTGTCCTTTAATCCCGCAGCTGCACTTGCTCCCAGCACCCAACACACCGTAAACCAGATGAGCGGTCTTCGCGCCATCATCCGCCCATCCCTCCTTCCACATCATGCAAACAACAAAAAACCTCCGCCCATACCCGCGAAAGCAGCCGATTAAGATCATCCACAGAGGACCACCACACAGCTCTCTTCCTTAGGCACAGTTCGAAGGTTCTTCCCCACTTGTGCTGTTGATTAACCAATCACATTCATACCTGCCTGAGCCGGCGGCTCATAAGCAGCAAGATTGCGAAATACAATCCCTTTCAAACTCATAAGTGAAGCTACCTTATCGCTGTCCTTGGCATATGCACGATGATATACAATCTCGCGCACACCGCTGTTAGCAAGCATATTCGCACAAGTCCAGCAAGGCTGATCCGTCACATAAACGGTCGAACGCTCACGGTCAATCCGATCTGTGAAGAGAAGCAAATTTTGCTCGGCATGAATCGTACGAATGCAGCGCTGCTTCTTCACCATTTGCTCGACCTCACCGACTTGCGTCATCTCAAACTCCTCAACGATCATGCAGCCATCCTCTGAGCAGTCCGCAACCCCCATAGGCGCGCCGTTATAAGCCGTACCAAGCAGCTTCTTTCCTTGTACCAACACAGTACCGACATGTCGGCGCGGACAACGTGAGCGGGTAGAAACCATATACGCAATATCCATAAAATAAGTATCCCAGTCTTTTCTGGCGCTGTCTTGAACCTCTTCTGCCATTTCTGTAGCTCTTCCTCCTTGTGCATCCATGCGATCTGCATCCGCAAGCTGCACGCTGATTCCTATCATGCAAAATATCATCTATGCCTCTCATACATTCCGGGGGCACAAGTACGGGCTTGGGAACGTATGATCATTAATAAGCGAATACTTACTGCCTTCTTCGTGCGTCAATAATAGCAATAACTTCCCGATATTTCTCTTATTGTCGCATAATCACGGATGGAGAACAATGGAAGATTTCATTTTCTCAAGCAGCTTGGGGCCTATGCCTTTCACGCGAAGCAGGTCGTCCGCGCTGCTATACAATCCGTTTTTCTCACGGTCCTCAATAATCGATTTGGCCTTGGCGGCCCCTATACCCGGAATCGCATCCAGCTCGCCAACCGTCGCGTGGTTGATATCAATCTTCCCGCCAGTCGTCTCGGATGAACGCACCTCTTCCTCCTTACCCACAACAGCCGGCTTTGCATCAGCAGATGCCGCTTCCGGTACTGTCTCTCTAATATTCGAGTTAACTGGTTGTGGAGCTGTCACCTCAGGTGCAGGCTTCACACTGTGCAATTGCTTGTCGGCTATTCGTTGCTCAAGCGGCTTTAATGCCAAATCCACCTCATCGTTAACCGAAACCCAGCCCGGCGGCTCCTCAGCCTTCGGATGTAAAATAGCTGTCACAGCCAATAGGATTGCGGCTAGAATCAAAACGAGAATCAGCAGCTTTTGCCAATCCAATCGGCCTGATTTGGTATGCAGCATACCAATACTCCCTCCCCGATTTAGAAAACTTTGTAATTTTTAACGTTATTGCTGGTCATGATGGCCTTGCTTCCCGGCATAACGTAGTAAGAGCACCACAACGACTTTATAGAGCCATTTACCCATTACTGTGTTAAAGCTGCGCTGATCGCCTTATAGCGCATAGGAGGGATTGCGATGAATGTCGGATTTATCGGGATTGGAAGCATGGGCAGCTTGCTCATCGATACGTTTATCGGATCGGGAGCCTTGAAGCCGTCGCAAATAACAGCCAGCAACCGCACTCTAGCAAAAGCAATCTGCTTAGCTGACCGCCATCCCGGTCTTCAGGCTGTCCCTTCGAACCGCGACGCCGTCATCGATCAGGATCTGATTTTTCTTTGTATCAAACCTATGGAGTTCAAGAACGTCATCGATCAAATTCGCGATGTCATCTTGCCGCAGCAGATTGTCATCTCGATCACAAGCCCGGTCATGATTGAGCAGTTGGAAGAGTCGCTTCCTTGCAAAATAGCGAAAGTCATTCCGAGCATCACAAACTATATGTGCAGCGGTGTATCCTTGTGTATGTTCGGCGACCGGATGACCGATGCCGATAAGAATCGCTTAAATCATCTGCTCTCATATATCAGCGAGCCAATGCCGGTCAGCGAGCAGCATACGCGCATCGTATCGGATTTATCCAGCTGCGGCCCAGCCATCATGTCGTACCTCCTTCAGCGCTTCATCGACGCAGCTGTAGAGGAAACCAACATCCCGCGTGAAGAGGCGCGTATCGTTGCCAGCGAAATGCTCTTAGGTACTGGGCAGCTCTTGACGGCAGGCGGCATGTCTCCGGAGGAACTGCAACGGCGTGTATCAGTGCCTGGCGGAATTACCGCACAAGCACTCGCGCTGCTCAATCGTGAGATGGACGGCGTGTTCAACCGACTTATTCGTGCAACACATGCCAAATACAACGAAGATTTAGAACGTGTGAAAGTATCCTTATACGGCAAAGAGGTGAACGGCCCTTAACGCATGCTTTGCGTTAAGAGGTCGCTCACCTCTTTCTTTATTATTGGTGAATTCGGATAAAACCCACGCCTAATTAGCCTACTACGATATTAACCAGCTTGCCTTTAACGACGATTAGCTTACGAACGGTCTTCCCGGCGATTGCTTCCGCGACCTTCTCGGACTCCTTCGCGATTCGCTCCATCTCTGCTTCTTCTGTATCCGCAGCAATAGAAATACGCTCTACGATCTTCCCGTTCACTTGTACGACGATTTCGACTTCTTGGTCAACCGTCAACGCTTCATCGAAAGTCGGCCATGCCGCATAAGACAAAACATCCGTACGGCCCAGCTTCGACCACAGCTCTTCCGCAATATGCGGCGCCAGCGGTGAAAGCATTTGAACAAAGCTCTCCATGGCTTCACGAGGCAAGGATTCCGCTTTGTAAGCATCATTGACGAAGATCATCAACTGGCTGATCGCCGTATTGAAGCGAAGGTTCTCGTAATCATCGGTGATCTTCTTCACGGTACGGTGCCAAGTACGTTTGAACGCCTCGGTAACTTCACCGCTGCCGCCGACTTTCTCGGCAAGCTCGCCGCTATCCGTTACGAACAAGCGCCATACGCGAGCCAAGAAGCGGTACATGCCTTCTACGCCGTTCGTGTTCCAAGGCTTCGTCGCTTCAAGCGGACCCATGAACATTTCGTACATGCGCAGGGTGTCTGCGCCGTATACGTTTACGATATCGTCCGGATTGATTACGTTGCCGCGTGATTTACTCATTTTCTCATTGTTGGTGCCCAAGATCATCCCTTGGTTGACGAGCTTGTGGAACGGCTCTTTGGTATCGACTACGCCGATATCGTAGAGCACTTTATGCCAGAAGCGTGCATACAGCAAGTGAAGCACGGCATGCTCAGCGCCGCCGATATACAAATCGACTGGAAGCCACTCGGCTTGCTTCTCTTTGGAGCACAGTTCCTTATCGTTATGCGGATCGATGAAGCGCAGGTAGTACCAGCAGCTGCCGGCCCATTGCGGCATCGTGTTCGTCTCGCGACGGGCACGCAAACCCGTTTCCGGATCGATTGTTTCTACCCACTCCGTTACATTCGCAAGCGGAGATTCGCCTGTACCCGATGGCTTGATTGCTTCAACATCAGGAAGCAGCAGCGGCAGTTGATCATCCGGTACCGGCTTCATTGTGCCGTCTTCCAAATGCAGAATCGGAATCGGCTCGCCCCAGTAGCGCTGACGGCTGAACAGCCAATCGCGAAGGCGGTACGTCACTTTTCCTTGACCTTTTCCTTCGGCTTCAAGCCATTCGATAGCGCGTGCAATCGCAGCTTCATTGCTGAGACCGTCCAGGAATCCGGAATTCACATGCGGACCGTCGCCTGCATAAGCTTCAGCCAGCACATCGCCGCCTTGAACAACTTCAACAATCGGCAGATCGAACTGCTTAGCGAATTCCCAGTCGCGTTGGTCATGTCCCGGAACGGCCATAATTGCACCCGTGCCATAACCGGCAAGGACGTAATCGGCAATCCAGATCGGAACAAGCGCACCGTTCACCGGATTGACTGCATAAGCACCCGTGAATACGCCGCTCTTGTCTTTATTCAGATCCGTACGTTCAAGATCGCTCTTGCGCGCGGCTGTCTCTTGATAATTCTTCACGGCAGCTTGCTGCGCAGAAGTTGTAATCACATCTACCAGCTCATGCTCCGGTGCAAGTACGCAATAGGACGCACCGAACAGGGTATCGGGACGTGTCGTAAATACGACAAGCGAAGCATCATGTCCGTCGATCGCGAATGTAACTTCCGCACCTTTGGATTTACCAATCCAGTTGCGCTGCATATCTTTAATGCTCTCGGTCCAATCCAGCTCTTCCAAATCTTCAAGCAAACGTTCCGCATATTCCGTAATCCGCAGCACCCATTGGCGCATCGGCTTGCGAATAACCGGATGGTTGCCGCGCTCGCTGAGGCCGTTGATCACTTCCTCATTGGCAAGAACCGTTCCAAGCGCCGGACACCAGTTAACAGGCACTTCAGCTACATACGCCAACCCTTTATTGAACAGCTGGATAAAGATCCATTGCGTCCACTTATAGTAATCCGGATCTGTTGTGCTGAACTCGCGGTCCCAATCGTAAGAGAAACCAAGCGATTTAATTTGACGGCGGAAATTGTTGATGTTCTTGACCGTAATCTCACGCGGATGCTCACCTGTATCCAGTGCATGCTGCTCAGCCGGTAAGCCGAATGCATCCCAGCCCATCGGATGAAGCACGTTATAGCCTCTCATCCTCTTATAACGCGAGACGATATCTGTTGCGGTATAACCTTCCGGATGGCCGACATGAAGTCCCGCTCCGGATGGATAAGGGAACATATCAAGCGCGTAGAATTTCGGTTTCCCTGCATCCTCGGTCGTCTTAAACGACTTGTTCTCATCCCAATGCTTCTGCCATTTCGGCTCAATGACTAAGGGGTTATACCCCTGCTGCTCTTGGCGTTCCTGTGTCATACGAATTGCCTCCCTATTCTCTCTTCCATGCCAAACCAGTCCTTATCAGAAAACAAAAAAAACTCCCGTCCCTAGCGACAACGCTAGGGACGGGAGACTATTCTCCCGTGGTACCACCCTAGTTAGCAAACGACATGCTTTGTCGCTGCTCACTCTTTGCCCTTAACGCAGGCGAAACGGCACGTTTACCACTGCAATCGTGTTCACGCGCGGCTCCAAGGCGAGTTCACTTCACGTTGGTCCGGCTTGCACCTACCGCCGGCTCTCTGTTCCAAACGCTGCTAAAGCTACTGCTCCTCTTCAACACCTAAATAGATAGTTCGATTATAATGAAGCGAATCCTGTCATGTCAAGGCATAGAACGCCCGGAATCGGTCATATTCACTTGATTGCCGCAAAAAACAGCCGTTCTGATTCCGAATCAGCCTCATTCATCGTAAAATCCGCAAATTGATCTACACGGCTGAAGCCTGCCATTAGCAGTGATTCCCGAATCCACTCCGCGTCATACGCCCGCTGGACGTGTATCTCCTCGATGCGAGAATAACTGTTGTCTCGCGAGCCGCTCTCCTGCGCAAATATCGTAAGCCGATGCTCGATTTCTACCCGCTCTTCATCAAGCTCGCACGTCCAGATGTAAGCCACATCCGGTTCATCGAGTACAAACGGCTGCTCCGCAGCATACCTGGCTAACGTCTTCGGCGCATGAACATCAAAGAGGAACAACCCCCCGGACTTCAAGCCCTCATAGGTGGCTTGGAAAGCAGCTTGAACTTCATCTTCCTCCGTCAGATAGTTGATACAATCGCAGAATGAGATGACGGAGTCGACCTGTTCGCCAATCTCCCACTCGGTCATATCCTGCTGAAGCCAAGTAATCGTGCCGCCGCTGCGTGAAGGTTCATCCCCCCATTTGCTTTGCCCAATAGTCAGCATATCGGAGGAAAGATCAATCGCGAAGACTTGGTGACCGCTTCGTGCCAGAGGAATCGCAATGCTTCCTGTTCCGCATCCCAGATCAACGACGGTCTTCGGCGTTCCGTACCGCGTCCAGCAATCCTCTGCAAACTTCAACCACTGCGGATACGGCATCTCTTCCATCAGCCTGTCATATACGGAGGCGAAATGCCGATAGGCTTCCATCTCTATTCCCCCGCGTCTTCCGAGGTTGCCGCAGAATGCGTCGTAACCGCCGCCGTCGCTGCTTGTTCAGTCAGCTTCGTCCAGCTTCCCTCTTGGACTACGAGTCCTTCGCGCATCAGCTTACCGATCGCTCGTTTGAACGCGCCTTTGCTGATGCCGAATTTCTCCTTAATGATCTCGGCTTGCGTTTCATCCGAATATGGCATTGCGCCTTTTGGACGCTCCTTCAAGAAGGCAAGAATCCGTTCCGAGTCTTCAACCCGACCCACTTCTTTACGCTGATTCATGGACAAATTCACACGTCCATCCTCGCGAACGAAAGTGACGCGTGCTTTTACACGCTCGCCGAGTCGAAGCAATCGAGTACGCTCTTCCGCAGGGATAAAGCCGTATGCGCCAAAACCGATAACGCCGCCGTCAATCATCACGAACGAGCCGATCTTAAGCGTCTTCGTTACCCAGCCCTCAACCCAGGTGTTATGCCAAGCTTGCGGCGCATGGAAGGCCAGCTCCGAGAGTTCTTCCTCGAAGGCTACCTTAGCAACAAGACGGCCGATTTTGTCATGGGCAAGAATGACGTGAACCTCGTCACCGCGTTTCGGTCGAAGCTCCTTTAGTTCCGGCTGCTCAGACAATGGCAGCAGAAGCTGACGGCCAAGGCCCATCTCGAGAAACGCACCGATTCGCGGATGAATATCCGCTATCGCGAGCCTCGCCACGGTGCCGAGCTGAATGAGAGGCGTCTTCATCGTTGCGGCAATGCGATCCTCCGAATCGAAGAACAGAAATACATCATAAGACTGTCCGATTTGCGGACGATGTCCGACAAGCTCGGTATAGTGCAGCAGCACTTCCGATTCGCCATCGGTCATGAAATAACCATAAGGCGAAACTTCTCGTGCCAGCTTAAGCTTCATCGTAGTACCGGCTATTAAACTCATGCGAATTCCACGACCTTCGCGTCGGACCATAGACGTTCGATATTGTAATATTCGCGTTCTTCGCGGTGGAACACATGGACGACAACATCACCGATGTCTACCAATATCCATCTTCCTGTATCCGCGCCTTCAATCCCGCGAACACGTACGCCGCGCGATTCCGCTTGTTTGCGAATTTCCGTTGTAATGGCTTGCACCTGCACGTCCGAATTCCCGTGACAGATAACAAAATAGTCCGCTACAAGCGAGATGTTCTTCAAGTCAAGCGCGATTACATTTTGCGCTTTCTTATCGTCAGCAGCCTTAACTACAAGCTTGAGCAGCTCGTCGGAATGAACCGTCATAGCCCCGCCTCCCGTATCTTTAGTAGTAAATCATTGCGCGCAGCAACTGTCAGCGGATAAATCCGTTTTCCCTGCTGCAGCAAATACGTAATCGTTGAATCAAAACCTGCAACAAGCGCGCGTTCCACGCTATGCTCTGCTAATTCCCGAATGGCTTGCACAGCGGGAAAATCGCGACCCGGCTCCATATAGTCAGCCAAACAGACGACCTTATCCAGCGAAGTCATCCCCTCGCGACCGGAGGTATGGTAACGAATCGCATCCAGAATTTCAAGGTCTGTGACACCATAATCGCGCTTGGCGACGAACGCTCCTACAGGCGCATGCCACAGTTCTTTATCAAACGCCAGTAAATCTGCGGGAAGCTCTTCTTCCCGAATGATCGCTTCCATGCGGGAGGTGGCCCAATATTTGGCGACATCATGCAGAATAGCTGCCTGCTCTGCCTTTATGGGATCGGCGCCAAACCGCTCAGCAAGTATAACGGAAGTCTCCATTACGCCAACTGTGTGTGTCCATCTCCGCTCCGGCATCTCGGCTTGTACCCTGGCAATCATCTCATCACGATTCATAGAGATTGTTCCTTCTGATGAACGAATATACCTTCTCCGGAACAAGGAATCGAATCGACCGACCCTGCGCACGGCGATTCCGGATATCTGTCGATGAGATACCAATCTGCGGCATCTCAATCATAGTCAGCCTCTCCTGCAGAAACGCGGGAAGTTCGTCTGCCTTCAGCTCTTCACCGGCTCTGCGTACACCGATAAAGCGAACCAGCGCTGCCAATTCTGCGATTTGATGCCACTGCGGCAAGTCATTGACGCGGTCCGAGCCGATGATAATGCTGAACTCCCTGCCGGGATACAGGTCCATGAGCGATTTGACGGTATCGATCGTGTAACTGGTGCCTTCGCGCTCCAGCTCAACGTCCATCCCGCGGAAATGAGGTTGGAAGTCAATGGCACGGTACACCATTTCCAGCCTAGTTTGTCCGTCAGCAAGAGGTCCGTTTTCTTTGAGAGGCGGATGACCGGCAGGAATAAACCATACCTCGTCCAGTCCGCAAGCTTCACGTGCCGATTCGGCAGCAAGCAAATGGCCATAATGAATGGGGTCGAACGTTCCGCCCATAAATCCCACTTTAATCAACGACATGACTCCTCTCGCCTTAGCCGAACCTGCCCTTAAGGAAGCTCGATTGTTTTGTTATCTTTCGATTCTTTGTACAATACGATTGTTTTGCCGATGACTTGAACAAGCTCGGAGCCGGATTCTTCCGCGATCCATTGGCCTACTTCTTTGGGGTCATCCATACAATTGTTCAGTACAGAGACTTTAATTAATTCACGAACCTCAATCGCTTCTTCGATGTGGCGAACGAGATGATCGTTTGTGCCGCCTTTGCCTACTTGGAAAATCGGCTGTAAATGATGCGCAAGCGAGCGCAAATGACGTTTTTGTTTACCTGTTAGCATGTGTGATTCCTTCTCTCGTCAAATTAGCTTGAAGTAAGAAGAAACGGCTGTCGCCATACTTTGGCGGCGCAGTAAGTTTCTTCTCGTTAAAAATATAAGCGAAGTATAAAAAACGATATACTTCCTTATATTTCGAGCAGCGCTTCCAGCACGGTCTCCCGCATCGCGGCAACCGGAGCCGGACTGCCCGTCCAATATTCAAAGGCGTATGCGCCTTGATAAATAAACATCCCTAGCCCGCCGTGAATGCGGCAGCCTCGTTCTTGCGCTTCCGCGAGAAATCTCGTCGTCAGCGGGTTATAAATCAAATCGCTCGCAACCGTATCCGGCTTCAACCAAGTACTGTCGATCGGTGTAGCCTCCACATTCGGATACATGCCAAGCGAAGTCGTATTAATAATGATATCATTCAAGCCGCAGGCTTCCTGCAACTCATCCTGTCCAATCGCGCGAATCGAAGGAACCAATGCTCGGAATGCAGCTGCAAGCTCTTCGGCACGAGCGACCGTACGGTTGGAGATCGTGATGGAGCCGACTCCTTCACGGGCCAGTGCATACAGAATGCCTCGTGTAGCGCCGCCTGCACCGATAATAAGCACATTCGCGCCGGTAAGATCCGACTTCGCCTCTTCTTTAAGCGACCGAACATAACCAAGACCGTCGGTATTGTAGCCTGTCAGATGACCGCCCGTATTCACGATCGTGTTCACAGCACCAATCGCCTTGGCGCTCTCGTCGATTTCATCGAGCAGAGGCATAATATCAAGCTTATGCGGAATCGTCACGTTAACGCCCCGAATCCCCATCGCACGTACCCCTGCTACGAAATCGCCAAGTCGGTCACCGGTAATATGAAAAGCGGTGTAAATGCCATTGATTCCGGTCTCACGAAATGCCCTGTTCATCATAATCGGCGATTTCGAATGCCGAATCGGATCCCCGATCACACTGTAGAGCACGGTATGGCTGTCCACTGCGTTGCCCATCCTTCTGTTCACTCTCCCCATGCAAGATGAATCGGCCTATTCGATTAGATCAGCGCATCACGCTGCAGCACTCGAATCCCCTTCGGTGCGAATACATCAACCAATGCGCCGCTGCTGCCATTGATATGAATCCAGCCCAGACCGGAGATAAACACATCCGTATCCGTGCCGCGTTTGATCGTCAACCGATGACGCGTCCACGCCGGCATTTCCTCTAGCTGCTCCTTAGAAGGAGGCGCGAGCATTTCGCCTTTATGTGTTTCGTACAGCTCGTCTGCACGCTCGAGTTTCGTCCGGTGCACCTGCAGCGCATTTGAGACATAGAGGGAGAAGGATTGACGATCCCCTTCTATGAAATCAAATCTCGCCAGTGCGCCGACAAACAAGGTCTGTCCCGCATTCAACTGGTAAACGAGCTGCTTAATCGGTTTATCCGGCAGCAAAGCGCCAAGCACCTCGCGCGGCACGATCTCTGTCATTCGGTGCGAATATACGATACCCGGTGTATCAATAATTTCATTCCCGTCATCCAGCGGGATATGAACCGCATCAAGCGTTGTGCCCGGGTAACGGGATGTTGTCAGCTCTCGCTCCAGATCGCTGTAGTCGCGAATCAGTCTATTGATTAGCGTCGACTTACCTACGTTAGTAGCGCCGACAACATACACATCCCGCTTCCCGCGATGTGTTCCGATGGCTTCGATAACGCGTTCAAAGCCGATATTGCGCTTCGCGGAGCAAAGCACGACATCGACAACCTTCAAGCCCTGCGCTTTCGTTTGCTTCTGCACCCAGTTAAGAATACGGTTCGGGTTGATACTCTTCGGCAATAGGTCAATCTTGTTCACGACCAGCAATACGGGATTGTTGCCCACGAATCGTTGCAAGCCGGAGATCAAGCTGCCCTCAAAATCAAACAAATCGACAATATGTACAACTAGGCTTTGCGTATTCGCAATCCCGCTTAGCAGCCGCAGAAAGTCGTCTTGATCCACAGCAATTGATGCTGCTTCATTATAGTTCTTGATTCGGAAGCATCTTTGGCAGATGGCCGGATCCTTAGCAAGCGCTGCTTGCGGAATGTACCCCAGCTTGTCCGATGATTCGGTTTGCAGCTTAACGCCGCAGCCCGCGCAAGCCAGTTTGTCTTCTTGATGGTAAGTAGTCATGATTTCTTATGTTCCTCCTCGGGCCATAGCCCTTTCTTCCGCAGACGGGACAGGGCAATGCGTTCCAGAAACCGATTGAAACGGGTCATGATTCCTTCATCATGTGGTGCGATTGGACGAACGAGAATTGTAAACAATCCCTTCCTTCTTCCGCCAAGCACATCTGTCATCATTTGATCACCGATTACGACCGTTTGCTCCGCAGACAATCCAAGCTCATTAAGCGCGCGAGTGAACGCCCTTCCGGCCGGCTTCCGGGCAGCATGAACGAACGGAATATTCAGCGGATCCGCGAACTTCCCGACACGTGTTTGATTATTGTTGGATACGATGACAACCTTGAAGCCAAGATTATCGCGCACATCGTCGAGCCATTGGACAAGCTCCGGCGTAGCCAGCGGTTCTCTTGCTCCCACGAGTGTGTTGTCGAGGTCTGTAATGATGCCTCTCATCCCTTGCTCTTTCAAGGCATGCAAATTGATATCATAAATGGTATTGACGCGCATGTGCGGCAACAGCCGTTCAAACATAGTTTCGACTCCCCTGCTTATCGCTATCACGCAAACTATACCATAATTAGTGAATTTGTTGCAAAAAAGCCGCTAAAGATGCGTAAACTCACATCTTTAGCGACTTGTAAGCTCATGAAGCTCATTTATCCCAAATGCTCACGAATATGTTTCATCGTCAGCGACAAACGATCTGCTTCTTCTCTTGTCATCGTTTTATTGCTGTACATCGCTTGCTCGAATGCCACTTGAACATCACGGAAATGCGTCTGCAGCGAAGAGAGCCTTCCCGACCAGCGTGACATCGTTTCCCGGACCGTCTCATACTCGTTGTAGTCGAGTCCCTTCTTGCGGCAATACTTGATCAGACGGTTCGTTTCTCTTACAATGCGCTCATTAATCGTGGCGGAGCCGCCGCGATAGCGCTTGAATTGCGTTAGCAGTGGACGGAAGCCGAGCACTCCGATCAACAGCACAAGTACAGAGGCAGCGGTCCAGAACATCCAAGCTTTCACTTCAAAGCCATTATCTTCTGCAGGCTGTGCTTCGTTGTCCAGCTCCGGAACCGGAACTGGTGCAAGCTCGGGTTCAGCCGCGTCCTTCGGTACCGCATAAGGGAATGCGAATCCGGAAGTCGCTTCGAAAGGCAGCCAGCCATACCCATTAAAATAAATCTCAACCCAAGAATGCGCATCTGCGTTTCGCACGGTGTACGTACCCGCATCGCTCTCTTCCGGTTCGATGCCCGTCATCCCTTGGAGACGCTGCATGTCCGGATCAACCGGCTTGGAGCCCGGAGAATACCCCTTCACCCATCTGGCAGGAATGCCAAGTGTGCGTGACATCACGGCAAGCGAAGTGGAGAAGTAATCACAGTAGCCCTCGCGCACTTCAAATAGGAAGGAATCGACGAAATCATCGCTCACTCGCTTCGACAAGTCCGGTGTATTGGTATAAGAGTAGGTGGCCTGCAAGTAGGAGACCAATAAGTTCACTTTATCGTAAGGCGTTGTCACTGTAGACGTTATATTCTGAGCGAGCTGTTTTACGCGAAGCGGCAACGTATCCGGCAGCTGCAAATACATAGGATCGATGTCCTTGCTTAGGGATGCCGGTGCTCCGGATTCCATTGCAGCCACATCAAGAATCGGAATCTTCGATTGAATAATGTAGCTCTCCGGATAGTTAGCCGAGCTGGTCGACTTAGAAAGCCGAAGCTCCCAGGAATCAGACATCCAATTCAGTTTAGGCAGTGATGTATTCTTCCCATTAACCGCAATGACAGATGATATCGGACCTGCTCCGAATATGACCGGATACTTATCCTTCTTCAGCATCGTTACCGTCTGATCGACAACTTCTGTATTAGTCGTTTCGGCAATGCCGCTTGGCTCCAGTTCCTGCTTGCTTTCGATGGAGCCGAGCGCCTTCTCTTTCTTCTCCTGCGGCGCTTCCGACCAGCCCTTCCCGCTATAGAGCGACTTGGTTTCGCCGCGCCAATAGCTGCGTTTGGTGGTCGTGACGGTCATGACCGGCGTGTAGTCGAATTCAAATCCGTTGCCGAGTTCATTGTCATCACGACTGTAGCCGGATTTCCCATCTGCATTGTTCTTGGCGGCAGGAACAATGATCGCCTTGTCGCCGACCAAATTCGGTATGGACTCGCCACGCGCTTCTTTCCACGCCGTATAGGGATCTGTTAAGATCGGCTTAACAGCCGGCACAAACAATCCGGCACCCATAACGAGCGTAATAATAAGCAGCATCGGCAGAAACAAACTGAGCGGATATTCAAGCAGCTGCGCCCAATTCTCCGGATGACGTTCCTTGAATCGAGAGAAGTGGCTCGCAACCAGCCAGCCAAGTCCGATGAACACAAGCCATGCGATCTCATCCCACAAGTGAATCGGTGTAAATAAGGAATCTGCTGCAGCCAGCGAAAGAATCGCAAGCCCCACTATTATCATCATATAAGCACGTTTATGACGCAGGAGCACAATCGCATGGAAGACTGCCCATACGCCAAGGCTAATCCAGATAAATGGAGTCAGTTGGTCGTACTGGAGCTTGAACCAATCCAGCCACTGCGCGGCGGACCGTTTATCTCCTTCGAATGCTACCCACATGTAACCGGAGTAAGCTGCATTAAGGCCTACCAGCGAAATGAGCTGTACGGTGCCGGAAAGCAGTTTGGATGGAATGAGAAGATTAGCGGCAACTGCCGCGAACAGAATGCCATTGACGATCGTATAGGTCTCTGACCACCAGTAGTCACCCAGACATCGAATCCATTGATAGACAATAAGTGCGGAGAAAATAGCCGATAGTTTACGATAAACGTCTGCGGAAAACCATTTGATCGCCGCACGATTGAAGGTTCTCATTACAGCTGACCTCCTTCAAGGGCATCAGGCAGCTCTTGCAGCGAACTGATCGTATGCACCGCGAAGCCGCTCTTACGCAGCAGCTTCATCCATTCGTTGCCGCGGATATCACCGGCGATGGTTCTTCCTGCAGCAGCCTTGGACTGCAAATGAATGAGGACAGGCACGACGCCTGTTCGGTTCAGCCATTCCATGGCACGAATGGTTTCTTCGCCAACCTGGGGACTGACAATGACTACAAAGGAGCCAGCCGCTGTAAGTGTCCCTGACTGCCGGATTGCGCGATAAAGAGGCTGTTCCCCGTCCGCTTTCACGCGGACCAGATGGTTCATCATCAGCTCGCGTTGCTCAGCCGACGCTTTGGGCGTATACCCGTCACTCTTCGCTCCGACGGATATCAGCCCGACGGCCGTTGCTCTGCGAAGACCGAATTCCAGCAGCGAGGCAGCAGCCGAAACCGCCAGCTCAAATTGGTCCTTGTTCTCGTAGGATCCGGCATAACGGTCCAACATGACGACGGTTCGCGGAAGCGATTCACGCTCGAATTCCTTCGATTTCCATTGCCCCGTCTTGGCCGTAGCATTCCAATGAATCCTAGACAGCCGATCACCATAAATATACTCGCGGACACCGTTGATCTGTGTCGTTTCTTTCGCTGATAAACGGGAGGCTGAGGTAGAATACGGCCCTTTCGAACCGCGTTTCATCTGCTTCCACTGCCGAATCTCGACGATACGGGGATAAACCGTGAACGGCTCGGACGATTCGAATGACCCCTTATGCTCGAATAAACCGAATATATCCCGCGTTGAGCATTCTGTTGAATCGAACCGATAAACACCGCGTTCAAGCGGCGGTGTTACATATTGAACGACGCCGTTTCTGCGATAGTTCGGCACGAAGGAAGCTTCAATCGGAATCACGGTTCCGCTTATACTCTTCAAACGGTCACGTACGAGTACATAAGGGATGGGCCAGACGCCAGGAATTTGCATGGTCAAGCTGACTTCAAGCCGGGTTCCGGCGGACAACGACTGCTCGCTAATCGAGTTCGTACCGTTGCTAAGCCTCCGAACACCGGTCACCGACGCAATACCGCTCCATCTGCCAAAGACCAGATAAATAAGAAGGACATTAAAGATACAGAACAACATGAAAGACGTCTTGCCGCCTTGAAATAGTAAAAATAAGAGCGAAATCACGTAGACAAGGCCGATAAAACGCCACCTGAACATTGTCGCTTTAGCCGTAAGCATAAGCGTCAGCGCTCCATTCGGACAGGGACATTCGTGTCACGGATGACGGACTGTATCACGTCCTCGGGCTTCAAACCGTTCATTCTGGATTCCGTATGCATAATAATCCGGTGAGCAAGCACCGAGGAAGCAAGCAGCTTCACATCATCGGGTATGACATAATCACGTTCTTGCAGATAGGCATTGGCCCTGGCCGCTGCCGTCAGCGAAATGGCAGCACGCGGACTCGCACCCAGCTGCACGCCGCTATGAGCACGAGTTGCACGGACGATTCGAACGATATAATCGGCAACCGCTTCGTCGAGATGTACACGTTTAACAGCTTCCATCATAACGGCGATTTGCTCGACATCTACTACAGGCTCCAGCTTATCCGCCGGCGAAGAAGCATTAGGAGATATAATCATTTGTCTCTCCGTCACGGCATCCGGATAGCCTAGAGTAAGCTTCATCATAAACCGGTCAAGCTGTGCCTCTGGGAGTGTATACGTGCCATCGAATTCTATCGGGTTCTGCGTGGCAATCATCGTGAACGGTACCGGCAATTCATGAGATTCGCCATCTACCGTAACATGATGCTCTTCCATCGCTTCCAGCAGTGCCGATTGCGTCTTCGTGGTGGCACGGTTTATCTCATCTACGAGCAGCAAATTCGTCATTACCGGACCGGGCCGGAACATGAAAGTTTCATTCTTGGGATGATAGATTGCAACGCCGGTTATATCAGTTGGAAGCAGATCGGGATTACATTGAATCCGTCGGAATTGGCCGCCTATCGTACGGGAGAGTGCTTTGACAAGCTGTGTCTTGCCTGTCCCCGGGACATCCTCGATAAGAACATGGCCGCCGGCAAGCAGCGCTGTAAGCAGTCTCTCGATTTCGACATCTTTACCCAATATACAACTGCCTAAATTACGGCGAATTTCCTTACATAAACGATACTCAGTTGTACGATTGTCCATGACAATTCCTCCCGGATGATGATAGTTGGATATGAGAGTGGTGATTCTATTATTTTACAAAAAATACAACAACTCGTATAGCAACATATCCGCCAAAAAAAATTGGAGAATCCCACAGGGACCCTCCAATTCAGTAGAACTGTCTATATTTTCCGCTAATTCACAGGGTTGTATCAGCTTAGTTTACCCTTTAGGCCGAACCGCCAGCGCTGCCAAAAAGGAGAAAATGATCGCGGCGGAAATCCCTGCGCTCGTGATGCTGAATATACCGGTAATGATCCCGATATAGCCATCCTTCTGATACTCGGTTACCGCGCCGTGCACTAACGCGTTGCCGAAGCTCGTTATCGGTACTGTTGCTCCTGCTCCGGCAAATTTGACGAGGGGCTCGTACAAGCCGACCCCGTCCACAACTGCTCCTGCAACAACGAGCGTTGCCATCGTATGCGCAGGCGTCAGCTTCGCGATATCAAACATAAGCTGGCCAATAACGCAAATACCCCCGCCTACGATAAAAGCCCATAAATAGATCATGTAAGCTCTGCTCCTTTCCTTCCGTATTAGTTGTGCATCGGACTTTCAAGCGCCACAGCGTGCGCAATACATGGGATCGATTCGCCTTGTTGGAACGACAGCGGCGAGAGCAGCGCGCCTGTCGCACAGACGAGAATTCGTTTCAGCTCCCCTTGTTTCAGCCGCTTGAGCAGATGGCCATAAGTAACCGTTGCCGAGCAGCCGCAGCCGCTCCCCCCGGCTTGTACCTTCTGCTTCTGCACATCGTAGATCATTAAGCCGCAATCACCGAATACCGTATCTTCCATCGGCACGCCATCCCGCTTGAGCAAGTCTTTCGCAATGCCATGACCGACCGTTGCCAAATCCCCTGTCACGATCAAATCATAGTCTTTCGGCTGCCTGCCCGTATCGTTAAAATGCGACTTCAAGGTGTCAACGGCAGCCGGAGCCATTGCCGCTCCCATATTAAACGGATCCGTAATGCCCAGATCAACGATTCGTCCGATTGTCGCGCATTCCACTATAGGACCGTCGCCCGACGGGGCTACAACGACCGCTCCTGCTCCGGTTACGGTATATTGCGCCGTCGGCGGCTTCTGGGAGCCGTATTCCGTTGGATAACGGAATTGTTTCTCCGCTGTGCAGTTATGGCTGCAAGTACCTGCAAGCACATATTCGCCCGAGCCGGAATTGACGATAAGCGATGCTATGGCGAGCGATTCCATCGACGTTGAGCAAGCCCCGAATACCCCAAGATAAGGAGCACCGATTGTTCGGGCCGCGAAGCTGTTGCTAATAATTTGGTTCATCAAATCGCCGCCAACGTAGAACTGCAGCTGCTGCTTGTTTACTTTGGCATATTTCAACGCCATTTCAGACGCTTGCTCCAGGAGCAGACGCTCTGCCTTCTCCCAGCTCTTCTGCTGCATATCAAGCTCCGGATGAACAAGATCGAAATCCGCTGCCAGCGGTCCTTCGCCTTCGTCCGGACCGACGACCGTTGCGGCGCCGATAATGACCGGCCGTTGATCAAACCACCATGTTTGTTTACCGCGTAGCATGGAAACTCCCCTCGATTCCGAACACTAAGTAGACGATACCGACAACAAATGCAGCAACGACGCCAAATACAATGACAGAGCCTGCGAGCTTGAACATGTTGGCGCCTACGCCGAGAACGAGTCCTTCGCTGCGGTGCTCAAGCGCCGCCGAGCACATCGAATTCGCGAAGCCTGTAACGGGAACCGCTGTGCCCGCTCCTGCCCACTGCGCAATCTTGTCGTATACGCCAAGACAAGTCAGAATGACAGAGATGAAAATGAGTACAGCTACCGTCGGATTGCCCGCATCTTCTTTGGACATATGGAGCCCATATATGAACACTTCCGTTATGGCTTGTCCAAGTACACATATAAAGCCACCGACAATGAAGGCCCGAACGCAATTAGCCAGTACGGATCGAGCCGGCTCGCGTTTTTTGGCATAGGCCTGATATTCTTTGGGTGACATCGACATTTTTTGGTATTTGCCTTGTCCTGCGCTTTTCGTTGCGATGATGGTTGCCTCCTTGGGTTCGTCTTTCTGGAGTATGTGTTAAATTACCGTCCATTATGCCGAATTTGGAAGAGGAGACAGGTAATCCGTCCAATGCAAATAAACCTTCGGTATGGCAACCAAAGGTTTACACAGCAATGTCCGGAAGTGAAGCTTATAGAAACGCGATAAACAACAAAACAACCAGCAGCACGAACAGCACAAGCGCAAGCAGCATCGAGACTCTACGGGCATGTTGCTCCATTTGCATGTGGGGAGGCTCCTCTCCGCCTGAAACGGCTTCTGCGCTATCTTATGCGGGCTAATGCGGATACGAGATTTGTCCAGCCGTGATTAAAAAGATCAGCCTGAATTTCGCATCACCAATCTGGCAGAAAGGATGATTTTCTCCTGCTGCGCCTCGGACTGAGCAAGCTTGCGCGCAAATTGCTCCACGGCTCGTATTCCCAGCCACTCCTTCGCCAGATCCACTGTTGTCAGCGGAATAACCGCATCCATCCCGGGAGCCGTATTATCAATCCCGACAACTCTCACTTTCTTCATGACACCTTTCTGATGCAGCAGCTGGAGCAGGTATAACGCGATATCATCGTTCGCACAAATGAATCCATCCGGCTGTTCGTCAGGCTGGTAAGTTCCTTCCTTTGCGTCCATCACTGTGCTATACATCGCATCTAATCGCCGTACAAGAGCAGTTTGCCACGAACTCCACTGCGCGCTTCCATAGGGAACGGTCCATTTCTTCAGTTGAGCGACTGTTTTCTCAGGTTCTCCGCCTCGTCGTCCTTCTTTTGCTTCGTCCATCGCCAGCTTGCATCCCCACCATCGCTCTCGGAAGCTTACGGCAAAGCTGTCACGACCGACAAAAACGAGGGATTTGCAGCCCTGCGTCAACAAATGATGGCAGGCCATTCGGCCCGCGTCCGTATTCGCATTGAGCACGGCATCTGCTCCGATCAATGGCTCTTCGTGATCAGCCAGCACAATGGGAAGTCCAAGGCGCTTCAGCTTGAGCAGCGTGTCCAGCGGGCATTTGCCGGCAATAATGAACCCTGACACCGTGCTGGCTGCTGTATGCTCAGACTCCCGTTCTGGCTCCAGCCAATCTTTAGCAGTCCGATTACCCGCCATTCCGAATGTAAAAAACTTCGGCGTTAGCCCATGCATCCGGCAGCCTGCCACCAGCCCTTCTCTGACGCGCTGCCAGAAATGCGGCTCCTTCGCATGATGTTCATCTAAACCGATATGAACGATTCGTGCCCCATGTACTTCATCTTCCGGCCCGGCAGGTACAGGACGCATCTTGTACCCCAGTGCGCCGGCCAGAGCTGTTACTTCCCTGCGGGTCGACTCACTGACGCCTGGTTTGCCTGCAAGCGCTTGGGAGACAGTATACTTGGACACACCTAAACGGTCGGCTAATTGCTGCATCGATATTTTCTGTGCCACGGCTGCTTCACCCCTTCGAACTCGCTATAATTCCGATTGACTTTTCTTTAGTTTACCTCTAAAGTTGGCCCCGGATAAAGAGTGAATCAACCTAACAAACCTAACAATATGTGAACAAGACGAACCAATAATGAGAGGCAGTGACACGAGAATGAGCAGCACTATTTTGTTCTATGATGAAAGTTTCCCCTATACAGGAGATCGCCCGGATGCCGGGACGCTGGCGAAGCTGCGTGAAAGCTTCCAAATCGTAACAGCAGCTGAGCTTGCTGATCGTTTGCCAGGCGCTTCTACATACGTGCATCTTCACGGTTCCTATTTCCCTAAATCAGCTTGGCCCGCCATTCTGGCGCATGCTAATGAAGGTAAAGGGCTGCTTGTAGCAGGCGGCGCACCATTCAAAACACCTGTATATGAAGAGAACGGCGAGTGGCAATTCGAACCGGATCAAACGGCTTATCACCAACAGCTGCATATCCATGAGGCTCTGCCGGTTACAGTGGATGGCGTTGCCAAACTTCAGCATTTACGCGATATTCCTCTCTTCGCAGGCTACGAATCGTTGTTTACGATCGAGTCCACATTCGGTCTTGCGCTGCATGTCACAAGAGCGGATGACGCGCCGGGCGAAGGCGGCTCTGCCGGCCCAATCGACGCTCACATCTACCCGCTGCTTCGCGGGATCAGCGGAGACGGCCTTGCGCGTGAGCTGTCAGCGCCTGCTATCTTGCTTGAGCACACGAAAGGTCCTTTCAGCGGCGGCCGCTGGATTCTTATCAATCAGCCGCTGCGCAGCTCGTTCTGGTCGGGCAATGGCGCTGCCGCACTCTCCGAGTGGGCGGGCTTCACATCGCAAGGCGTTACAGAGCTCTGGTTGAAGCCGAATTACGGCTCGTATGAGCTTGGCGAGCGTCCGGTCTTGATGCTGCAAGGTCAACAGCTGCAATTGGCTCGTGACGAGCGGACAAGCAATCACACGGCGGCAGCATGGTCGTTTACTATGCGCGTGCGCAAAGCAAACAGCAATACGGTCAGCGAGCCTACTCCTTCTTTTGTCTATGAGGAAGCGGATTTCACAGAAGTATGGCGCAGCGATGCAGAGCTTGCGATTGGTCGTGAGCTGAGCATTAAACGTATCGTATTGCCGTTTAACGTAGAAGCAGGCTTCTATATCGTAGAATGCGAGGCTGTTTCTCCTGCGGGCGAGCGTCGCTTGCTCCGCCAAGGCTTCTGGGGTATGGATGAGGCACTGCTCAATTCCGGAGAGATGATTACTTGCGACCGGGACTATTTCTGGAAGAACGGCCGTCCGCTTCCGATTGTCGGCATGACTTACATGACGAGCGATGTGGCGCGTAAATATTTGTTCCTGCCGAATGCTGCTGTATGGGATCGCGACATGGCCCAAATGAAACGCGCGGGCATCAACTCCATTCGTACCGGGATCTGGACAGCGTATCGCAGTGTCATGTTTGTAGACGGTCATCCCTATGAAGAAGTGCTGCGCGCAATCGATGCCTTCTTCCTTACAGCTAAGCGATATGACCTTGAAGTTACGTTTAACTTCTTTGCTTTCACACCGGAAGCATGGGAAGGCGTTAACCCTTACCTTGATCCGCGCAGTGTTGAAGCACAGAAGCGTTTCATCGCGGCAATCGTGTCCCGCCATGCTGAATCCAAGCATGTCCATTGGGATTTGATCAATGAACCATCCATGTTCGATCCGACACGGATCTTCTCGGGACCACGATCCGCTCACGATCAGTTCGAGAAGACACATTATGTCAAATGGCTGCGGGAGCGCCATGGCTCGATTCGCGTGCTTCAAGAGCGCTGGAATATGACACCTTCGGAGCTGCCTTCCTTTGAATCCGTGAAACTGCCGGAGCAGAGCGAAATCGCCTTCGGTACGACTAATACGCTGAAGAAACTTGGCGGTCCTTGGCTTGACTATACCTTGTTTACAATGGATATGCATAACCGCTGGGCTTCCCAGTTAGTTGCTACGATTCGAGCGATCCAGCCGAAGCAGCTGGTGACCGTCGGCCAGGATGAAGGGCTTGGCGCTCAGCGTCCATCGCCGTTCTTCTATGCGCAAGAGGTCGATTATACAACGGTTCACTCGTGGTGGCTGATGGACAATCTCGTGTGGGATGGTATTTTCGCCAAAGCACCGGATAAACCGAACCTCATTCAAGAGACCGGTATTATGTATGTAGAGACGCCTGACGGTCGCGCTAAACGCAGCGAGGAAGAGCTTCGCAACATTTTGGAGCGCAAATATGCTTATGCCTTCTCTACAGGCGGAGCCGGTGCGGTTCAGTGGATCTGGAACATTAACTTCTACATGAACAATATCAATGAGTCCCATATCGGAGCGCTGCGCGCAGATGGTACGGAGAAGCCCGAAGCCAATGTATCGTATGATTTCGGCGCATTCATGGAGCAAATTCGCGACTTGTTCGTGGATCGCAAGCTGGAAGAGGTTGCTGTTATTTTCCCTTATTCCAACGACTTCTCGAACCGTAAGCTTGCCTATGGAGCAACCACTCGCGCGATTCGGACACTGTCCTACACGATGAATGTTCATGCATTCGGCCTTGGCGAATATCAGCTGGATTCGCTTGCGGTTACGAAGCCGAAGCTCATTATCGTGCCAAGCGCGCATAACTTCAGCAGCCAAGCACTGGATCAGCTTCTCGCGCACGTGAAGACCAATGGCGGTACGCTTCTCTTTACCGGCCCGCTTGGGCTGGACGAGTACTGGCGCCCGGTTGAGCGTTTGACAGGCGAGCTGGGACAGAACGCAGTCAGCAATTTGCTTCGTGAAGAGCTGCTAGAGCTCGGCGATGGTGTGCTGCATCCGATTTCCTTCGGCGGCGATCGCATTACGGACAGCAACAAAGGCGTACTCGCTTCCGCCGATAGAGGCCCAGCCAAAGTAACGGATATTGCGCTTGGCGCTGGTCGCCTGCTGTGGTGCCCGCTTCCGCTTGAGCTGAATGAACGCCTTGAGCCGCTGCAAGCGGTGTACGGTGCTGCATTGGCGCAAGCCGGCGTGGCTGATGAGCTCGAATGGCTGCATGGCGGGGAGCTGCCTGGCGTTTATGGCCGTAAGATGGCCTTCGCTTCCGGCTCGCTTTATATCTTCGTATCGGAATTCGGCTGCGATACGGCTATTGAAGTCCGCGATCCGCAGACTGGCGCCGTGTACGCCTTTACACTTCCACAGGAGCGGACTGTGATGTTCGCTGCAGATGCTGCCGGCAAACTTCTTGCGGTTTATCGTCCGCATGAAGTTCAAATCGACGTTTCCCTTTAATAGGGGCTAAAGGCTAAGGGCTAAGGGCTAAGACAAGCAGACCGGAGTAAAATGAACTCCCAGCTTGTCTTTTCTTTTTGTCATACCGTCTTCAAGGTCATGCTATAATGGTGAAATCGTATCATTCTTAGGCTTCGTCCCACCAGGAATGTAAGGTCATGGAAACGAAGTTGCAGTTGGAGGAATCACGCATGCATGTAGGAAAAATTATCAAATTTTATCGCGAACAAGCACGTATGACCCAAGAACAGCTGGGAAAAGGCATTTGCTCTGATACGCATATCAGTAAAATCGAGCGCGGCTCGACGGACTTCTCACCTGAGGTGATTGCACTTCTCACTGAACGGTTGAATATCCGCCTCGACCATGAGCTCATTAAACTAAACACCATTAAGAAGCGATTATTTGCCTGGCATGAGGCGATCGTGATGCTGCTGCTGGATGAAATGGAAACGATAAAGCTGGAGCTTGCGAATGAGCAGCTGATTCAAATTTCCGATTACACCGCCTTATACCAGCTCATTCAGGCTCGTTATTATCTGGTTCATTCCCAGTCGGACCCTGCCTATGCCATCGTTCAGAAGATGCAGCGCAGCCACTCCAAACTCCCAACCTACGAGAGCAACCTGCTTCTTCACATCACGGGAATCTGTTATCTGGCCAGACAAGACTATCGATCTGCAATTGATACCTTGAAGCAAATTGACGATGAGGAATATAACAATCCGGAATATTACTATCATATGGCTGTGGCTTATCATTGGATCGGGTCCCACATGATGGCCTATTATTACGGGGAGAAATCGCTGCGTTTCTTCAAAGACAGCCGGAACTTCGTGCGCACCATCGATGCAGAGATGCTGTTGTTGTTGCAAGTTGTGTTCGACGAGAATCGTAACCATGCGGATATTATCGTGCGTTTCGAGAATTTGATCAAGTCCTGCGACATCTGTAACACGCCTGAGCGTAAACGGATTGCCTTGCATAATCTAGCCTATGAATATCTGGAACAGAACAATTACGAGATGGCAGCTAAGAATTATCAAGCTTCGATGGCATTGAATAACCCGAAGACGATGCTGTACCTGCTCTCGCTCGAAGGTTATATCCGCTGTTCCCTGCAGGGGAAACTACTGGACAAAGAAGAGCTGCTGCGAGTTACGGAAGGCGGACTCCGTTCCGCGAAAGAAATTCATGACCACATGCTGCAAATTCGGTTTCAGCTCCTCCTCTATAAGATCGAAGAGCAGCACGAGCAATATTATAGTTATTTGCGCAACAGTGCGCTGTCCGTAATCCGTAAACATGGCGATGCGATGCTGGTAGAACGGTGCGAGAAGGAGTTATTCAACTATTATATGACAACCGGTCAACCGGAGCTGGCGCTGGAAACGGCTAGTTTCTTAATTAATAAAGACAATCCGCCGCTGAACAAAAAAGAGATGATTCCCGGTTGATCCGGGAACCATCTCTTTTTTGTTGTTCTCAGCTGGCTGCTCGTTAATCTAGCCGTCAATCCAGGTCGTCTTGAGCTCAGCTGCTGCCCGCTTCGCTTGCGGCGGAGCCATATCCGGTACACCAAGATAGATGAAACCGAGCATCTTATCCTGCGGACGCAGGCCGAAACTTTCATTCATCAGCGGGTGGTAGCATGGCTCTCCACTGCGCCATACAGCACCAAGGCCGAGAGCGTGTATGGTAAGCAGCATGTTCTGGATGGCTGCATTTACGGCTCCGTATTCCTCGAGCTCGATAATATCGTGCCTCTCAGCCGGCGAGACGGCAACCGCGATGATGACAGGTGCGCGGAACGCTTTTTTGATCGCTGATTCTGCTTTGAGCGCATTCTCAGGTGATGATGGATCAGCCTCGCCTGCAAGCGCTATACTTGCAAGTGCATCGCCGAGCTGCTTACGTCCGTCCCCGCGAAGGACGAAGAACCGCCAAGGCTCTGTTAAGCGATGATTCGGCGCCCAAACGCCTGCTTCCAAGATCTGCTCGATAACCGCTTTATCGATTGGCTCCTGTGTTACTTTGCCAATACTTCTTCTAGTTCGAATTGCCTCGTGAATATTCATGGACCGTCTCCTATTCTAGTAAGTGATACTATAATTGTAGCATATTTCGTCTCGGAATTTGATCCACGGATGCCATGCAAGAAGTTCCCAGCTACAACACGCCGATGCAAATAAGCCCTGTACGATTTGTTAGTAGCGGTCCTCCGGACAAAAAAAATCCCGTCAGAATCGGCTGCCACAGCCGACCCCGCGGGATTCTCTATCTCGATTATGCCAATCCAGCCGCAGTATACACGCGATCGAACCCTGCCTTGGAGCGTGCAAGCTGCTCCTCCGGCGATTGTGCAGGCGGTTCAGCAGTGAGGATTTCCTGCGTTACCGAACCCTTATAGCCAATCGCATTCAACGCACGAAGGAATCCGGCCAGGTCAATTACGCCCTCGCCCGGATAGAGTCTGCCATTATCGCGTACCTCTTCTACCGGCAGATCCGGCGCATCGTTAATATGAACATGAACGATCTGATCCGGCGTAAGCGCCTCGATATCGGCAAGGCTCAAGCCGTTCGTGTACCAGTGATACGCATCGAATAACAGGCCGACATTCGGTTCGCCAATCGCGGCGATCCAATCGAGCGTTTCCTCCAGCGTCCATAGAAACGAATTCGTCCACGCGCTGCGCAGATGATGCGGGCCAACAAATTCGAGCCCCAAGGAAATGCCGTACGCACCTAGAATTTGTGCACATGTGCGCAGTCTGCGCGTTGCGAGCACTGTGAAATGCGCTGCTTTAAAGTTCGTAGCAGGCAGCACATACGTACAGCAGCGCGTGCAGCCAAGAGCGGCTGCGGCTGCGGCTTCCTCGGCCAGCTTGCTGAGTCCCTCACGGAATTTCTCCTCCGAGTCCCGCCATTCTACGGAAAGGCCGATTGAACCAATGGCAACTTCATGTTTCGCCAGAAGCGCCTTTGCGCCTTCCAAACCATTGCGCTCAATAAGTCCCTTCGCATTAATATCTACGGATTGGAATCCGTACTGACTTGCTGCGACGATTAGATTCTCATCGCTTCCGATATTGCCGAGTCCGGCATGTGATAATCCTCTTAGCATAGGAATGATCCTCCAATTGTTTTATAGATTCCAGTCCAGCTTCACTTCGTTACCTGTGCGGGAGGATTCATAGATCGCATCCAACACCAGATTGTTCGTAAACCCGGACAGCGCAGACGTAATCGGCTGCTTTCCTTCTTTAATGCAGCTCAAGAAATGGCGGCTGAGACGCAAGCGCTCATTCTCGTCGTTCTCCGGTTTGCCGAGCGCAATTTCCATCGGCTGATTGAACTTCTCCGTGAGCAGCTTACCCTTAGCACCACGGTAGCTTGCCCCGCCTTCCGTACCCATCAAATGCACGAATGGCGTATTGTCCGTGTCCATATGAACGGCCCAGCTGACTTCCAAGGACAGCGTGCTGCCGTTATCCATTTTGATCAAAGCGGTTGCCAGATCCTCGACATCATAGATACCGTCCCAATTCGGTTTTCCCCACGTACCAATCCCTTTACGCTTAGGACCGAACTCCGCATAGGTGGCACCATAGACCGATACCGGCTTCGGATTGCCCATGAGGTACAGCGCAAGATCCAGCATATGAACACCGATATCAATCAGAGGACCGCCGCCGGATTGATCAGTTCGCGTAAACCATGTGCCCCAGCCGGGTATGCCTTTGCGGCGATACCAGCCTGTTTTGGCTGTATAAATATGCCCCAATTCGCCGCGGTCGATCTGTTCCTTGATTTGCATCGGAACCGACTCCCAGCGCATCTGATGTGCGATCATGACGACACGATCGGAGGAGCGGCTCGCTTTCAGAATTTGTCTGGCTGCATCGGCATTGATCCCCATCGGTTTCTCCAGCAGCACATGCTTGCCGGCTTCAATCGCTTGAATCGCGAGCTCCGCATGATATTGGTTGGGAACGCCGATTACAACAGCATCCACATTATCGCTTTGAATCAATGCTTCGGGCGATGCCAGCACCTCGGCAATGCCGTATTCCTTGGCCCTTTGCTCAGCCAAAGGCAGAAACACATCTGTGATTGCGGTTATTTGGCAGAGCTCGCCAAGCTGCGAGAATTGTGCTGCGTGAACGCTTCCAATATTTCCTGCACCAATAATACCAATTCGAATCGCCATGTTAATCCATCTGCCTCCTCGGATCCATCACTACTTCCACCATTTCTATGATAAAGTAGTACAGAGAAAAAAGCGTGACTTATATTTCGATAAACGTCCCATTTCTTCGGAGGCCTCCTATTCTATGACCTTTTTTCCGGATTACTTGAAAACATACCCGAATATGGATACCGCTTTCCCGCTTCATATGAGCTTAAACACACTCAAACAAGGATTTCGTGCGCATCGCCACGATTTCCTTGAGTTCTCTTATGTCATAGAAGGTCGAGGCTGGGAAAGCATCAACGACGAGAAACATGAGATGCGCCCGGGCACGTTTACGTTCGTGCAGCCTTATCAAGTCCACGAGATCTTCACCGAACCCGGAAGCACGCTTGTGCTCTATAACTGCAATTTCAGTATGGATCTGCTCATCGATTCCGGACACGGCGACGGTCTCACAGACTTAATTGAACCAAGCCTACTAGAGCCATATACGACATTTGCCGGCTCGAAGCAGAAGAGAATGCTTTTTCTCATGGAAGACATGCTGACGGAGTATGCCGGGAACGAGCCTTGGCGGCAAACATTGCTGCAGGCCAGATTGAAGGAGCTGCTCGTTTGCTTTGACCGAGAGCGCAGAGCCAATCAGCCGGAGAACATTCCAATAACCTCGACAGCCAAAACAAACCCGTCGATCTGGCCCATCATCCACTACATTCACCGCAACTACCGCGAAGAGCTGACATTATCGCAGCTTTCGGATCGTTTCGGTATGAGCGTCTCTCGCATTAGTGAGGTGATTAAGGAAACGACCGGCCAAACCTTCGTTCATTTCGTTCATGATTTGCGTTTGCGGCATGCAAGCAGCTTGCTGGTATCAACCGATTACAGCGTCGTCGATGTCGCACTTGAGGTCGGCTTCGGCTCCTACAAAACCTTTGTCCGTATTTTCCGTGAACGTAAAGGCATGGTGCCGATGGCCTATCGCAAAGCAAAACGACCCCAATAATGAGGCCGTCAGGCTGTCCGAGAAAGTCTAGTCAACAGACAACCAGTTTGTTGTCTAGACATCAATCATGAATAAAATGTTAACGGTTGTCAGAGTGGCTATTTCATGAAGACAAACCTGTTTGAAACGCTAACGGTTGTGACAGGCGTTATTTGCAGCAAATCGACCGATTCCCAGTGGAAAACGTGCAAATAAGCTCGCTGGCAACCGTTAGAAAATAAAAAGGGTAAATGCAGGCCAAATAACCACTTTCACAACCGCTAGAGTTGGCATGCGTACGGTAATTGCGACAAAGCATGCACTCATCGCGTTGAAACAACCGAAGTTGTATCAACGCGGTTTTTCGACATACTGTCGGCCCCCCGTAATGGGGTCCGTTTCGTATCGTCGACGTGTGACCGAGCACCGCGTGCCGGGATGGCACTGCCCGCCGGGAGGCGCGCGCGGTGCGGACAAAAATAAACAAGCTACACGCGGTGCATACTCTTCCCTTTCTCTTCTTTTACCTCACGCCACAATTTGCGCCACTCCGTTACATCTGTCAGCACGCTTGCCGGGTCATACGCACTCCGAACCGGGAAGGAAGGATGCATCGAACGTCCGGACGGAGCGCCTGTCTTATGATAGCGCAAATCGATCGACCAGCGGATGATATCCGAACGATTCGAGATGCCCCGATGCGGCGTATACTTATTCATGATGACGAGGCCGCCCTTCTTGCACTCCGCTAACACAGGCGTTACCGCAGGCAGCTTCTCCGGGACGATCGTTGTGCCGCCTTCTGCGCGATGGTTGATGTAGCCTTGCTTGAATACATGCGGCATAATCTCCATGCAGCCGGTTTCGGCGGTTGCATCCACAAGCGGCAGCCAGAACGTAATAATCTCCGACGCTTCCGAATCCGGCGAGGTGACGGCGCAATCCTGATGCCAAGGGACATTTTGAAAATAATCCGGTTCTGACTGTGTCGACTTCGCAGGATGCTTCGCGCGAATATGCTGAATCGGGTTGCAGCTAAGCTCCGTTCCCAACAGGCATTCTACGAGATCAAGCAGCCCCTCGCTGCCCATGAACCGGAAGATGGCCTCACCCAAATAGCCGTTGATATCAAAACCTCTGCTGATTTCCTTATTCTGCTCATACAGCCTCGTATAACGTTTCTCAAAAGGCTCATCCTCGTGCAGCTCTGTCAACTTGCCCTCAGCCAGAAGCTGCCTGGCTCTTGCATCAAGCTCCGCCGAAAGCTCGTCGATAACGGGCTGCAGCTCCTCATCCGTAAAAACATTCGGCACAATCAAATATCCTTCGGTTTGATATCGGATCATTTGCTCAAGCGTTAATCGCATTTGCCCACCGACCGCCTTTGATCTGGGATTGTTCTTCTCTTCTTCATCATAGCGATGCCGCCAGTTGATAGGAAGGTAGAATCTCACACGGAATGCGGACTATATTATCCGATATTCGCTAGGTGCACGCCCATGATTTCTGCGGAACAGTCTGGCAAAATAAGAAGCATCCTCGTAGCCGAGCATCTCAGCAATGCTGAATACGGGAAAATCGGTGTACAGCAGCAATTTTTCTGCCTCAATCATACGCAATTGCTGCAGATATGCCATTGGCGTCATCGATGTATGCGCTTTAAATACGCGGCACAGGTAATTCGGCGTCCAATGTACATGGTGGGCCAGCTCCTCCAGCTTGAGCTGTTCTCCGATATGTGCACGCATATATTGCTGGAGCGCATTGATTGCACCGGTT
This sequence comes from Paenibacillus sp. J22R3, assembly GCF_056269305.1. NCBI lineage: Bacteria > Bacillati > Bacillota > Bacilli > Caryophanales > Paenibacillaceae > Paenibacillus > Paenibacillus sp. J22R3. The sequence continues at coordinate 119,628 of NZ_JBWDNS010000009.1, forward strand.
AGAGCACTGGCTTGTCGTTCCGTCGACGTCGAATCGACGACCTGCTCACTAAGCTTCCCTATCGTTTGTTCAACGCGAAGCATTAACTCGATCACCAGCAGTGACAGATGCTCTGCTGTGAAATATCGATTGCTGGGATCAAGCAGCCGATTAAATCCTTCAAGCAGAAAAGGCCTGAGTGCAGGCGGTACGAGAATGGGCTCGTTACGAAAAACGGCAGGCAGCAAATAACCTCTCTTCTCTTCCATCCAATCGAATAAGTTCACCGTTTGTGCAGGCTCATTACTCTCTTCATCACGCAGTAGAAACGTACATTCCAAATTATGTAGTCCAATGTCATCATCAGCATGAAATTGATGCCATTCATTCGGGTTGATTACATACAAGAAGCCGGGCAAAGCCCGGCTCTTCCTGTCGTTAACGAGGAAGCTGCCCGCTCCCCCGGTAATATACATCAAATGAAAAACCGGGTGTTGGTGCCTTGTCGTTAACACCCCTTTACGGCCTTGCTGTCGATCAGTCGTAACATGCTCCGGACGTAAGCTCTGCCCCTGCATCACCAGTCGTAAGCTCATGCACCTGCCACCTCATTACTGTTTGTCGACTTGCACACGTCCGGAGAAGAAGGTTGCCCCTCTCCCCATATCTGCCACCCGGTCTGGGGTCAGTGCATTGACCATTGCCTTGCCGCTACCAATCCCGTCTGCCCATAACCCCTGGCTGACAACGACACCTGCGAGCACATCATCACCTACTGCCGCTGTCAGCTCGCAGCTGGCGCGATCATTCCAGACGCGTAACACATCGCCGTCTTCGATGCCCCGAGCTTCAGCATCCGCTCGGTTCATGTAGAGCTTAGGTGTCTTCTCCATCGCGATATGTTTCTCGTTATTGGAGAACGTCGAATTCAAAAAATTATGGTTAGCCGTCGGTATGAACAGGAACGGGTATGGACCGTCCTCTACAAGCGGCGTGTACGTCGGCATTGGCGGGTAGCCTTTGCGTTCCATCGCCGCAGAGTAGAGCTCGATCCGGCCGCTCGGCGTCCGCAGCTTGCCCGGGAATAGCGGCTTTACATTGGCTTTCATCGCACCGTGCTCCTGTAGTCTCTGCAGAGAAATTTCGGCCAAATTCGGATTATTCGGGTTGTTCAGTGCCTGCTCGATCATGGCTTCATCCGAATCCTGAAGCGCTTCTTCTTCATATCCCATCGCCGCCGCAAGAAGCCGGAACACCTCGGAATTTGACTTACTTTCCCCATATGGCGCTGCAACCGGCTGCTGCAGGTGCACATAATGATGCCAATAGGACAGGTACAGATCGGTATTCTCTAAGTTGGACGTAGCCGGCAGCACAATATCCGCATAAGCAGCCGTCTCGGTCAGGAACAAATCATGCACGACCGTAAACAGATCCTCGCGCATGAGGCCTTCTCTTACTTTGGTTGCACTCGGCGCAACGAGAGCTGGATTCGAGTTAAACACGTACAAAGAGGAGATCGGCGGCTGTTCCGAATCCATCAGCACGCTGCCCAGCAGATTCATATTCACTTCGCGAGCCCCGCTGTTAGCCCGCAGATCCGGTCGTTCGAGCGCGGACTTATTCAGCGCCAGATAGCCGCCATTTCCTTTGATCGCGCCGCCGCCCCGCTTCAGCCATTGACCTGTTACTGCAGGCAGACAGGCAATCGCTCGAGTTGTCATGCCGCCGTTATCATGATGCTGCGGACCGTTGCCGATACGGATAAACGCGGCTTCACTGCCTCCATACATCCGAGCCAGCTTATAGAGATCATCGACCGGCACGCCTGTAATCGAGGAGACGATCTCCGGCGTGTACGTTTGCACATGTTCACGAAGCTGCTCATGGCCTATCGTAAACTGCTCCATGAACGACTCATCCGTAAGCTTCTCAGCGAACAAAATATGCATAATTCCCAGCGCCAGCGCAGCATCCGTACCCGGCATAACCGGGATGAACCAATCAGCCCACTTCGCTGTCCGATTGCGATGTACGTCAATCACGACAACAGTCGCACCGTTCTTGCGCGCCTTCTCGGCAATCGTCACTTGATGCATATTCGTGCTTACGGCATTGATACCCCACATGATAATGAGCTTCGCATGGACGGTTTCCTCTGGATCTGTACCGTAGCTGCCACCCATCGTATAGCCGTAGCCCTCTGTACCAGCAGCCTCGCAGATCGAATAAATCAGCTTGCTCGCACCCATCCGGTTAAAGAATCGGCGGCCCAAACCTTCTGTTCCAATTCGGCCCATGTTGCCATAGAAGCTATAAGGCAGTATCGCTTCCGGCCCTTCGGCTGCAATCGTATTCTTCCACTGCGACGTTATGGTACCGATTGCTTCCTCCCAGGTAATGCGTTCAAACTGCCCGCTCCCCTTGGGACCGACGCGCTTAAGTGGATATTGCAAACGATCCTTATCGTAGATGCGTTCCGTCATATTCCGAACTTTATTACAAATCGCCCCTTGCGTAACCGGATGCTTGGGATCACCTTCTATCTTCACAATTCGACCGTTCTCTTTATGAACAAGAAGTCCGCACTGATCGGGACAATCCAATGAGCAGACCGATGGAAAAACGCCATTCGCCGATTCCAAATAAGCCGATGCTGTCATACTGTAAGTCACTCCTTCACTTTCGCTTTCGCTTCCACGAGTACACATGAATCTATTATATCGAGCGCAGCGTTGCGTGAAAAGCAAGAAAGACCTGCATCCCTGTACTGTAGGGTGCAAGCCTTTCTCCATTACTATACGGAAACGTAGGAGCCCGTCTCCAAGAATCGCAATTGCGCCGGTGTGAGCGTAACCTCGCTTGCAGCGCAGCTATCCAGCACATATGACGGCTTCGAAGCGCCGATAATCGGGAACACCGGGAACGGCTGCGAGGTTAAATACGACAGCGCTATAACGGTGCTGGTCGTTTCGAGCTCCGATGCCAGCTGCTGTACACGCTCCAGCCGGTCAAAGCTGGCGTCGTTGAAATACATCTTCTGCACGCCGGCCGCACTGCCTTGCGTGCCTGCATCCTTGCCCCGTGCATAGCGACCGCTGAAGAAGCCGTTCGCTTGCGAAGAATACGGAATTACGGTCATCCCCGTCTCCGCAAAATAATTCCGATCCGCATCACTCATCACCACGAGTGTCGGATCTCCGACTGAGCCAGGCGTGCATACGGCTAAATTCCAAAGCGGCTGACTTGCAGCAAATGGCGTCAAGCCATGATCGGCAGCATAACTTTGGGCTTGCTTGATCCGCTCCACCGTCCAGTTGGAGCAACCGATGCTGCGGATGCGGCCGGCTTTCACTTCGTCATGCAGCGTCTCCATGATCTCATCAACAGGGACGCTCGCATCGTCGCGATGAAGCCAATAGAGATCGATATAATCGGTCTGCAGCTGGCGCAAGCTTCTGGCGATATCCGCTTCGATGTCAGCTCGTCCTAGCCTAGGGATGTGCATCGTTGCAAGCTCAGGATGCGCGCCTTTCGTTGCCAGAATGAGCTGCTCGCGATGACCTCGTTCCTTCAGCCATTCACCGATCCGGATTTCGGTCAAGCTTCTCTCCCGTCCGAGCCAGTCGTCATATACAAGCGCTGTATCAATAAAATTTCCGCCCTGTTCGACGTAAAGATCAAACAGGCGGAATGCATCCTCGCGCGGCATTCCGCCGCCAAATCCGGCTGTCCCCATACAGATGACGGCAGCGTTTAAAGGTGTTCCCGGTATGTTGCGATAACGCATAAATTCAATTCCTCCCCGCATTCATTTTCGGCCAGCCGCATGCTCGACAAGTTACTTTAAAGTAATTCCACCGTCCACAATGAGCACTTGGCCGTTAATCTGCTTGCTCATGCCGGACGCCATAAACAAGACGGCATCCGCGATATCCTCGCCGGTTTGCAATCGCCCGGCTAATGCGGCCATTTGCTCCTCATCCATTCCGTTCGCTTTCCACCTTGCGACCTCGCCCTCCGAGGCCACCCAGCCCGGCTGCACACAGTTCACTCGAATGCCGTGCTTCACAAACGCCTTTGCGAGATTTCGCGTCAACGTGACGATGCCGCCTTTGGAAACCGCATAAGCCATCGTAGCCGGCTCGCCTGCTGTCGCGTGATTGGAGCCAATATTGATAATGACGCCGCTGCCCCGTTCGATCATGCCCGGCACGACGGCTTGGCACAGCATATAGGCGCCTTTGAGATTAATGCCGAGCACGTTATCCCAGAACGCTTCATCCGTATCCAGTAGATCTGCTCTTGGGAAAATCCCGGCATTGTTGACGAGCACATCAATTGAACCGCCGAATTGGCGGATCGACTCGGCAACGAGCGACTGCACTTCACTCCGCTTGGAAACATCGCAGCGGATAAAATGAACCTCATCTCCCGTATCCGCAAGCTGCCTCGCCGTCTCTGCACCGCTCTCGTCGTAATCGGCAATGACGACCCTTGCCCCACACGCTAGGAATCGCTTAACTATCGCACGGCCAATGCCTTTCGCCCCGCCTGTGACTACGACCGTCTTCCCTTCAAACGTAATGAGCGGCGCCGTCATGTCCGCAGCGCATCCTTCCGCGCCGCCTCATAGGCGATACTCGGAATCTGCGTCGCGAATTTGCCGCCGCTCACATCGATCATCGTACCGGTAATGTAACCGGCAAGGTTAGAGGCGAGGAAACAGATCAGGTTCGCAACATCTTCCTTGCTGCCCCAGCGCCGAAGTGTTAGCGTATCTAGGAGCCGTTGCTGCCGCTCCTCCGGCTGCTCGGCAAAATGGTTCATCTCCGTCGGAATCATCCCCGGCGAATAACAATTCACGGTAATGTCGTAAGGGCCAAGCTCGCCTGCAAGCACCCGTGTGAACTGTTTTACAGCCGCTTTGGATGATGCATAAGCAGCACTGCCGTAAGACGGTACGATGGCAGCGAAGGAAGCAGCGTTTAAGATGCGGCCTGAGCCTTGTGCTTTCATAATCGGGACTACTGCTTGACACATCAGGAAGGTGCCCTTCAAATTAATATCCATATTGGCGTCCCAAATGTCTTCCTTGAGCAGCTCAACAGTGCCGCCGCTGGCCACTCCGGCATTGTTGATTAAGATATCTATTCGCCCAAATCGGCTCCGTACCTCCTCCACAACCTCAGCGATTCTTGCCGAATCTCGCACATCACAGATGAATTGCGCTCCGTTAAGCTGTTCCTCCGCAAATTGCAGAGCCAGGTCATCGAGCAGCTCTTGCTTAATATCTGTTCCAATCGTAATGACGCCTTCCTTCGCAAGCGTCAGTGCGATATGACGTCCAATTCCTCTGCCCGCACCGGTAACGATGGCTACTTTTCCTTGTAAATCGATGATCATGAGAATGCCTCCTCCTCTGGTCTCGAAGTGTTCCAGCTGTTCATCAGCTGCTGTACATATGCGATGCTCGACATGAGCTGTGACTGCTCATAGGCTGCAATGATCGCCGCCGATTCGCCCCGTTCATGCGGCGTACGCCAATCCGCTGTCGGCCTGGCATTGCGCTGGACACAACGAAGGAGCTCCGCCAGCTCTCTGGCGGATCGATTCGGGTATTCCGGCCAATAATCATCCGCAAGGACCCTGGTATGCCTCGCTTCCAATGCTCCGATTTCGATGGACATGCACAGCGTCTGCGCTGCTTGGCTGGCGCGAAAAACCTCCATCAGCGCAGGAAAGTCCACCGCTCCCTGTCCAATCGGACAACGGACGAGCATGTAGCCTTCCGCACTCGGATAAATCCAATAATCCTTCAAGTGGACATGTTTGAGATAAGGAGAGATTCGTTTGGCAAATTCGACCGGCTCCTCTGCGGTAGCAAGCGGGTTGCCGGTATCCAGCGTTAATCCGAAGTTCGGCGATGCAATGGACTCACACAGCCAAATCAGCTCTTCGGAGCAGAGATCCTGATGATTCTCCAGCGCCAGAATGACGCCTGCTTCTTCCGCCAGAGCAGTCGCTGCAGTAAGACCGGCGCGTGCCTCCTCCAGGAATGACTGCCACTTCCCGACTAAGTGACGGCGATCTCCGCCGAACTTCGCTCCGCCTGCCACCGTTCGTACTACTTTTGCTCCCACGGACTTTGCCGTATCGAAAGCCTCACCTAGCCGTGCCGCGTCGAAGCCATCAGAAGCGATCGTGATATAAAGCTGATTCGCCTCGACTTTGCTTGCTATAGCTCTGTGGTCGCAGTCTGCCAGCATCGAGAGGGGCAGCTCGACGCCTTGAAGGCCATTTTGCAGCGCTAGGTTAATGACCCCTTCCGCCGAAATCTTCGGCCTTCCTGCACGTGGGTGCAATCCCATTGCATAAGTCGTGCCAAATACAGATAAGCCAAAACGCATCCCGATCACCCTTTCGTATCCAGCTATTCAGCTAGGAGATGAAGCCCGGTTATTTGGCCGTCCAACCGCCGTCGACCGTTAACGTAGAGCCTGTCATGAAGCTGGATGCATCTGAGGCGAGGAATAAAGTCGGACCCGCAATTTCGTCCGGTCTCCCCCACCGACCCAGCGCAATTTGATCTACAAAGAAACGATTTGCCTCGGGATTGTTCATCACAACCGTGTTGAGCTCGGTCGCGATCGGTCCGGGACATAGCGCGTTCACGGTAATGTTGAAGGGGGCAAGCTCTAGTGCCAGCACCTTGGTTAACTGAATGACGCCGCCCTTACTCGCGCAGTAGGCACTTCTCTCCGGCAGTCCAACCATCCCCAGCATCGAGGCTACGTTAATAATGCGACCGGATTGCTGCTCTTTCATGAGCGGTGTAACGGCGCGGATGCACAGGTACGGAGCTTTCAAATTGGTGCCCATCACCAGATCCCAGCTTGTTTCGTCGTAGCTTTCGATCGGCTTGCGAACGTTGACTCCGGCATTGTTAATTAGAATATCGATGCGTCCGAAGCGCTCCTTAACGGCTTGCACCAGCCGCTCTACCTGGTCGGCATCCGTTAGCTCTGCTGCCATTCCTGTGATTTCACTGCCTGTATCGATAGATAGTTGCTTGGCAATCGCAGCTGCTTTCTCCTCCGAACGACTTGTAATGACGACTGCTGCCCCTGCTTGTGCCAAGGTTTGTGCCATCACAATACCAAGTCCGCCGGTCCCGCCTGTAAGTAAAGCAACTTTACCTGTTAATTGAAATAATTGACTATGGCTGCTATTCATCTGGAGATCACCTGGTCCTTTCATCCTTGTTAAGGAATGCGCTTACATGTTACCATTTCAGTATCTGGAAGGCTTTACATAAAGGTGATCGTTTTTTGGACTTTTCCGAACTCGGCGTACAAGGCGGTGCTGAACAATTGGACAACGTTCTATTTCCTCGAATTAGGCAAACCACTTTGCGGGACATTTCTCCTGTTATTCATTGGGCGCGGCAGCATTGCCGTACTCCGGATTTCAGGTGGAGCCGTCGAATCTATGATTTTCAGCTCATTTATGTGAAGCATGGTGAGATCAGGGCTACGATCGAAGGTGAGCTCATAGAGGCTCGTGCTGGCAGTCTGCTCATCTTGGCACCTTGGCAGCATCATCGAATTGAAGTGCTGACAGCGCCGCATGCGGAGCTGCTCGGCATCCATTTTGACTTTTTCGATGGCGCGGCTAATAGTCATACCATCATCGCCGATGAGTACAATCCGGACCCGGATGCATTCAGCGACATGCCTTATTTGGGGGCAGATCGACCGATCATAACCGAATCACTGCTGACGAACGTGTCGCCGAGAATCATCTCCCTGTTTGAAAATGTCATTCAAGAATGGAATGATCGGCAGCAGGATTACGACAGTGTGTGCAAAGGGCTGATGATCCAACTGATCGGATTGCTGCTCCGTCAGCAGAACGAAGGACGAGGCACGCCGCATCCGAAATATGAGAAGCGTCTGCTCGAGCTGGTACAAGAGATTCGCAACGACTGCAGCCGTCGCTGGTCGAGCACGGATATGGCGAAGTTTCTGCTCGTCCACGAAGATTATATGAGCCGGCAGTTTAAAGCGATGATGGGTGTCGGTCCCAATAAATTCGTGCAGACGGTGCGCCATCAGGAAGCCAAACGGCTTCTGCGGGAAACGGATCAGACGATCGAGTGGATTTCAGGGGCGGTCGGCTATGAGGATTTCCACTATTTCAGCCGTATTTTCAGACGCTGGGAAGGGATGTCTGCCATGCAGTTCAGGAAGCTGTCGCGGACGATATAGCAGATTGACAAAGAAGGACAGCCTCTGTATCGCCAGATCCGTCGGATGATTGGAGACTGTCCTTTTCCTTAAGGTAATCGGTAGAGCGCGAACGGTTTGCCGAAACGGAATGCGTCACTCCATTCATTCAGCGTATCCGTCAATTCCGAGCCGAGATTCATTTCTACGCTGTTCAAATTATCTTCGAGCTGCTCGACTCGTGTCGCACCGACAATGACAGTCGAGATTGCGGGCTTATCCATAAGCCAAGCCAGCGACATTGCACTCGCACTATGTCCGCTGTCAGCCGCGAGGCTGCTTACCTGTTGCCCCAACGTAACTCGGCGTTCGTCTAAGAAGCGAATAAAGCTCGGGTCCGTAATCACTCTGGAGCTTGTCGGTGCTTCTTCAGCCGTTAAGCCATATTTGCCGGTCAGAATACCGCCCGCCAGTGGGAAATACGGAATGATGCCTACGCCTTGATCCAAGCACACCGGGACAAGCTCTTGCTCAGGTGTCCGATCTGCAAGGGAGTAGCTGGTCTGAGTGGAAACAAACCGCGCAGTTCCTTTAGAATCGCTAATCCCGAACGCCTTCATCAGCTCCCATGCTGCATAGTTGGAAGCGCCGATATAGCGAACCTTCCCTGAACGAACCATATCTTCGAGCGCACTTAACGTTTCTTCGAGCGGCGTGTTCGGATCGAAGGTGTGAATTTGATACAGGTCGACGTAGTCGGTTCGGAGACGTTTCAAGCTATTCTCCAGCTCTTGCATGAGGTGGCGGCGAGAGGATCCTCTAGCATTCGGACCTGCGCCACTCACTAACCCCGCCTTCGTAGCCAGCACGGCTTGGTCCCGTTTCCCCTCTAATGCCAACCCTATGATTCGTTCCGATTCTGTGCCTGCATAAATATTAGCCGTATCTATAAAATTAATGCCCTTATCCATGGCGTGATGGATAATCCGTATCGATGTATTCTGATCGGCACGTTTCCCGAATGCATTGGTTCCCAATCCTAATACGGATACTTCCAGCCCGCTTCTTCCGAGATAACGATATTTCATAGCTGCTGAGCCCCTTCCTTCATGACGAGTCTATTAACTTATTATACCTTAAATGGAGACGCCGCCAAATGAAGTATCCCTTGACATCAAGCCTGTTTATGTAGCATAATGGTAAAAATTTAATATGTTTTTTCTTATCAAGAGTAGGTGGAGGGACAAGCCCGATGATACCCGGCAACCGACAAACCTTTGTAACTGGCGAATGCTTATCGTCATAATCAATGGGATGCACGGTGCTAATTCTTGCGGAACGCTTAATTAAGCGAATCTGGGAGATAAGAGCGAGGATCAATGACATTACATTCCTATGACCTTCTCTGATTCCAGAGGAGGTCATTTTTGTTTTCTATAAACTACAACACTTATGTAACGCAGAATGCTGCATTCGAAGCATTGGCTCGAACGCAAACCAATCTGCGAAGGAGGATCATGATGCTAAACACGATTCCTGACCATACGACGATAGATGAATCGGCCGAGTATCAACGGGATACGCTGCCCCAGCTGATTGCTTTGCTCAATTTGAGAAATTCGGTCATTGGCTATTCGCTCGAGTTTATGCAGCAGTGCAAAATTAGCCGTATTGAATGTTTTCAATTCGAAAGCGAGCTTGCAGAGAAGCTGCAGCCCGGCCATGGCCGCGATTATTTCTGTGGTTTAGTTGCGATTACCACGACAACGGGAGCAGTCGGGCTGGCGGAGTTTGCCCTCCCACGCAAGAGTCTCAATTGTGACTTGGTCATGTGGGCTTCCCCGCTTCAGCGGATGAAGGAGCAGACGTTGCTCGAGAGCTTCAGCTACGTTCAGAGCAAGACGGATTCTTGGGGACCCGTAAGGTCCGAGCTCGTTGCATCAGCGCTATTGAAGCTGAACGGGAATCCTGAACCGGCTGTATTGCAGAATGAGGATAAACGGTATCTTTGGGATCGTTCGTACCTGCTTCGCAATACGCAAGCGTATGTTTCGTTCTAGACGAGTAGCAGCGGCACCAGGCATACAGAACGCTCTAACGAACCGTACAGGTCTTATTTTGACGATAACACCAGCAAAATAAATCTAACGAACCGTAGCGGTCTTATCTGGCTGCGAATGGGTCGTTTTGAGCGATTTTTCCTGAAATAAGGCCGCCGTGGTTCGTTAGAATTTCAAAGCCCAGAATTCCGGCCAAATAAGGCCCGTACGATTCGTTAGAATTTCGAACATGCTTATTACGGCATGCAGCATTGGGCAAATCATGTCTCTGGTGCTTGCCCAGCTCCTCCATCCGCTCGCATCTCCCACCGCGTCCTCATCCACGACACCGGGTTTCCATGTTTGCCACCACCTCATACTCGCTCCCGTACGGTCCATCTCACCAACCATTGCTCATGCGCCTCTTCTCCTGCCGCAGCTTGAACGCCGATTCCGCCAACAACGCGGCGACGATCATCATCGCGGCCAATGTCCATAACGCCTCGCGTTTACGCTCCGGCGCGCGGTCGAAGCGGGCATGGCCAAGCCGCTGCTCCGCTTGCTTCATCAGCGCCACCTGCAGATCGGGATCATTCTGCGCGCCTCCGGCGTTAAGACGGAAACCGTTGCTCTGGCGGGGGCTGTCGAGACCATCTTTTACAGTCAGCGTCACATCAATGCCCAGCTGCGCGCAAATATCGAGCAATGGCTTGGAGAACGCTCCGTACGGGAAAGCGAGCACATGGTTCGAGGTGCCAAGCTTCTGCTCCAATATGGTATTCGCTTGCTCTAAATCGGCTTTTATCCGCTCCTTATATTCCTCCTTCGTCTCCCTTCTGCCCTTATCTTTCAAGTAAATAGGTCCGGTCAACGCAGCAATCCGATGCTTGCCCTTCGCATCCGTGGGCACATAGCGATGAGAATCAAACGAGTGACTGTAAAATGAAATGCCGGTCCGGCTCATCTCCTTTACCTGGTCCCAATTCAGCTTGGAAACCCCGACGTGACGAGGGTTGCCAATCGTGTTGACGATTAGAAAGTTGGTCGCCGGTGCCTCATACTTGCTCAGAACCGGATAGACATCCTGATAGAAGGATTCATAACCGTCGTCGAACGTGAGCAGTACCGCATTATCCGGAACCGGGTCTCCCCGCAAAATAAATCCGCGGTACTGATCCATCGTTATCCAGTGAAAATTGTTGGCCTTCATTAATTCAAGCTGGCGCTCAAACTTGCTTATCGATAGCGCTCCGGCATCGTTGTGCGGATTCTTCATGACTTCGTGATACATGAGTACAATCACGCGATCCTTATAATACTCGCCATGAGGTTCATTCTGGCCCGGCCTTAAATCACGGTTACCAGCGGCACTCCCCGCTCCATAGAACAATCGTCCGACCAGCGGCATGCGAGCATGATAGGTTTGGATGATCAATACACAGCAAATAACAGTCAATCCCAGCAGCAGGGATGTGAGCACCATGTATCTGGTTTTTAATGACATAGGATCAACTCCGTAGTTCAATGTAAAGGTGATTCAACTAATCGCACTTTCATTTATTCAACGAAGCTAATTCGACAAATGTTGCCTAAGCTATTATTCAGTCCTAAGAAAACAAAGAAAAGGCGGCATGTCATACCACCGAGTCAGGTTCATTATAAAATCGTTTCATCTGCCCCGACTACTGTAATCCGTTGACTGACTTTTCCGCACTTCCTGTCAGCGATTCCCCGACAACAAAACAGCCACCGCCGAATAAGTCATTCAGCGGTGGCTGTTTATATTGGCATTAACGCCTTATCTTTTGTGCTTGTATCCCTTATTACTTCTTCGCCTTATAAAACTCATGATACAGCTTCATCAGCGCCCGCTTCTCGATGCGCGACACATACGAACGCGAGATGCCGAGCTCCTTCGCAATTTCCCGCTGCGTCCGTTCCTCGCCGCCTGCGATCAGGCCGAATCGGCCGACGACGACTTCCTTCTCGCGGTCATCCAATATATCTAAATTTTTATAAATCTTGCTCTTCTCGATTTTGAGTTGCACTTTCTCCGCAACATCATCGGCTTCCGTGCCGAGGATATCGATCAAGGTGATTTCGTTGCCTTCCTTATCCGTTCCGATCGGATCGTGGAGGGACACATCCTTACGCGTCTTCTTCAATGACCGCAAATGCATCAAAATTTCATTCTCGATACAACGAGCCGCAAATGTCGCGAGCTTCGTCCCTTTTCCTGTCTGGAAGCTTTCAATCGCTTTAATAAGCCCGATCGTACCGATCGAGATGAGGTCTTCCAGATCTTCACCGGTGTTGTCGAACTTCTTGACGTTGTGTACGCAACCCGATGTCATTAGTTGCTAGTATAACGGCCAATTCAGCACGACGTGATCACCGGGACCATACGATGAATCCCCGCAGAGAGCCGTCACTCCTTCCGGTACGGATAAATTTATACGCGCGACCTCCGGCATTTCCGGTTGGCGTTCTATTCGTACTTGCAAAGGACCTCCTAAGGTGGGAATGGACCCTTCTGCCCAATTCAGTTCGCCTAATAAACGGGGCTGAATCCGAAGCGACCGGTTATGGGCTTCCAGAGGCTGTATACCAACGATAGAATGAAGGAACAACATGACCGGCATACTGCCCCATGCATGGCAAGCGGAACTAAAAGAGATCTCTGCGGAGTGTTCATCCCGATAGAATAGATCCCACCATTCCCAGACCGAAGTCGCGCCGGCATCCAACATGCTGCCGTATCTCTCCCTTACAAGCTCCAGCATTCGATCTTCCCGTTTCATCTTCAGCATAGCTCGGTAGACAACCATCATAAAAAAAGGACTCGCTTTAATGGCCTTTCCTTCAGCATCCGGCGCGAATACACTACGGTAAATCGCTTCGCTTCGTTCTTCCCCGGCCTCATGCAGTACAAGTATGGCCAATGCGTTGGCTGATTCGCTGAACTGGCTGCTTGGTTGTCCGTCAACCAGACATTCCATGTAGGCATTCCATTCAGGAACCCACAGTTTATTCCGGATGCTTGCTGCCAGTCGGCCGGCAGTTTCGCTGTAATACGCAAGCGCCTCATGATCTCCGAGAAGTGCCGCGTAGTTTACCATAAGCTGAATGGCTTCTAAATAAAGAAGGTTAAGTGCCGATACGATGCCTCCGCGTTCTACGTCCGGCCATCGGCCAAGAGGGGCTTCGCCGGCGTCGATATAAGCCCAGTACGGTACATTCTCGAGCAGACCCTCTTCATTCTCGAAGCCGGAAAACCAGCGGAGAGCCTGGACGATGTTAGGCCACCACTGGGCCAGCAGGCCATCATCTTCATAAGCGGACACGTACTCACCAAACGAGCTGACCCAATGAAGACAGAAGGATGGAATGGGCGGATAATTATGATGGCCGTCCGGATAACGCTGCGCGGTCATCCCCTGCCAATCCTGCGACTGGCCGATCTGCTCCAGCAGCTTGCGATGCAATCTTCCATCCCCGGAATAATAGGTCTGATAAATGCCCTGCCAACGCCCGTCCCCCATCCACTGCTGCTGTTCGCGGCTTGGAGAATCGACGAAAGCATCCTGCATGCAGATCCGAATCGTATGCTCGGAAATGTCCCATATCTGCTGCAGCCGTTCATCGCTGCATCGGAAAGCAGCCGGACGTTCGACCGGATATCTGCGAGTCCGCAATCCGACGCGGTGCAGGATAATAGAGCGGTCATCCGCATGCCTTATCCTCAATTGCATATACCGGCCTGCCTTCCAGCCAAAGCGAACCTCAACTTGTTGCCGGCCTTCCTGCAGAATAAACCGATCCATGGAACGGTTATTATTGACGTTTAGATAGGCTTTGCCATTCCACAACTCTTCGGCATATACAACATCCACGATGGTACCTGAAGTTCCCGTTACGTCAAGCTGCAAGTAGCCCGGCTCTATCCGCCCGAAGTCATAGGTCAGGATCTCCGCATGATCCGGATCTGATGGCTGCGACCAAATATCAAACGGCTCAGAAGTCACTTCCGACACTTCAATGGCATTCGTTTCTTCTATTATAGTCAGGTGCAGTCTTTCCAAGGGTTCGGCCGACTTACGGACGCTGCCCCGGCTTACCAACCTGAGAGCATCGATTTCGTTCTCTTCCATTAACGGTATGGGTCGCTCGATAAAATTCCAGAAAGGCGATAGTCCGATTCCCCGCTGCTTAGCTTGCTGCCAATCCTCTTCAATGAAATCCGGAAGCTGCCATCCTTGCAATTCTTCTCTGGCATCAAAGATCTCAACCGGCCCTTGACAGCCATTGACTCGGGGAGCTCCGCTATCGTAAGCATCGGATTTGCGGCAGGACCAGGTGGCATCTGTCCCGATGAGCAACGGCTCTTTCCCATTGGCAGCTACCTGCAACTCCGCCACCAAGGCAGGAATACGGTCGATGGACTGGCCGGTACCGTAGCCATAATACAACACCATGACGGCAATGGTGTTAAGCCCGCTCCGGAGCAGTCCCGATACCTCGATTTCGTCCACATACTGCCAGCGGGGATCGCTCCTGCAAGGTCCTCTCCCCGCATACCTGCCGTTCACATAAAGAATGTATCTGGAATCTGCGAATATCTTCAGCTTACCTGATGTCAGGCTATCCTCTGCTAACTCAAAGGTTTTGCGGAAATAACAGAAAGACTGATAAGGATGCTCATAATGCGTTTCTACCTCGGCAGGATGCCAGATTATCCCGGTCCCCTGCCCCCATGACATGCCCACCGGACGTTTTCGAACAAATCGTGAATTAGCCAATGCTCAATCCTTCCTCCCTTGCAGCGTATATGAGAATGCAACTCTTCCCACTCCTCTGTCTTTTCGAAAATTCAAACAGGATGCAAAGCACAATCCGCTCTGCATCCTGTTTGAATATCATCCTAGCCTTGGCTCTGTGCAGCCAAGAAAGCGTCGATTTGACTTTGCAGTTCTGCTTGAATTTTATCGATGCCAGCTGCCTTCAGCTGTTGTTGCAAGTTCGCAAGACCTTTATCCGTATCTTGGATGAGACCGTATTCAAGTGGTGTTCCGTAGCGCAGCATCACATTTCCTACGTTCGTGACTTCGTTCAGCACCTTCGAGTTGTCGAAGACGAAAGTTTCGAGCGGGTAGTGGAATACTTGACCGATCCATTTGTTCTCGACATCTTGTGCAGCTTGCGGGTAAGTCGTGTCAATACGGTTAAGCGGAGAATTCCATGCCCAGTTCGAGAACGTGTTGAAATTGCCGTATTTATCTGTCTTCGTAAATTTGTCATCGCCGTTAGGCTCATAGTTCGTCCCGGCAATTCCATACATGATCAAGTCATGAAGTGTCTTATCGTTCTGAAGCAAATCAAGCACCATAAGCGCGCGTTCCGGATGTTTGGAAGAAGCATGAACGGCAATACCGTTCTGCGTGGAAATCGCGGCCGTTTTTTTGCTAGCAGGAGAAAGATCTGCCAGCGCCACTTTCCAATCCGGATGATCTTTATTAACCTGAGCCATAATGCCGCCAAGTGCAGTAACGTTATGGGACATCGATGCTACTTTGCCTGACTTGAAGTCGTCCGTCGTGCTGCTCTTGTTCGTCAGTGCGTTACGCGACCAACCGCCGTTGTCGGCAAGATCCTTATAGTAAGCCAGCAGATCCTTAAACTCAGGCGTATCGTAAACGTTGAAGACTTGTCCTTTGACATCATCCACTTTGAAAGCAAGCGGCAGATCCTGGAGAATGTTCCAGTTATTCTTCTGTTTCAGGAGGAGCGTATCCAGATTATGGAGTTTGCTGTTGCTGGATTCCACTCCATATGGCGTCATTCCTTTTTCATTCTTAGCAATGGTTTCCAAGTAGGCCTTGTAAGTTTCCGGGCTGTCAATTGGCGCAAGCTTATATTTCTCAAGAAGATCTTCACGGTACAGAATCAGCTTATCCGTAAACTCTTTGCTTTGGTTCTGCGGTACCATATACACCTTGCCGTTAATGCGCGCTTGATCCCATTTGACTTTCGGCATCGCAGCCGATGTCAGAGGCATGTATTTGGACAACAGTTCGTCCGTCAGTTCAAGGAACCCGCCTTTAACGGCTTGCGCATTGTACTGCGCCCAGTTGGAGGTATAGATAAGATCGAAATCTTCACCCGCAGCGAATTTCAACGGATATTTCTGAGACCAGTCCGACCAGTCAAGGAACTCTGCATCGATTGTCGCGTTTACTTTGGACGCAAGCTGCTTGTTAATCTCGCCGAAAACTTGGTCATAATCAGCCGGTTTCGGTCCGAGCATGACCATATTCAGCTTGACGGCCTCACTTGTGTCGATCGTATCGCTGCCGGCATTATTGCTTGCCGTGTTTCCCGCTCCTGCATTATTCCCAGTGTTATTCCCCGTGTTCGTGGATGAATCGTTTGTCGTGCTTCCGCATGCGCTTAAAATCATGGAAGCTGCTAATACGCCGGTCAACGTAAAACTCAGTTTTTTCTTCATGTTCTGTTTCTTCATCTTCGTGCCTTCCCCCTAATTCGTATGAATGATTGAAAGCTTTATAATAAACCAGGATTTCCTGTGTTTATCCCTTGACTGCGCCAATCGTGAGACCCTGCACAAAATATTTCTGAATGAACGGGTACGCGAACAATATCGGACCGCATGCCACGACAGTCATCGCCATCTTCAAGCTTTCGCCCGGGATATCGACTGCGATATCTCCGCCGGCTCCCAGCATGGCCGTTCGCATGCCTTCAAGGTTGCCGAGCATTTGATACAGATAATATTGCAGCGGCATTAACTTATCGTCGGAGATGAACAATAACGCGCTATACCAGTCGTTCCAGTGGCCAAGCGCGAGGAATAGACCTACTGTAGCCAGAGCCGGTTTGGATAGAGGAAGAATGAAAGTTGTGAATATTCGGAAATCTCCGGCCCCGTCGATTTTGGCGGATTCCGTAATCGCATCGGGGATACCTGAAAGGAACGATCGCATGACGATGATATAGAAGACATTCACGAGCGACGGCAGGATCAATGCAGCGAGCGTGTTCTTCATGTCCAGATAATTCACGATTAACAAGTACCAGGGGACGAGCCCTCCGCTGAACAGCGTCGTGAAGAAGAAGTAAAACGCGAAATAGTTGCGCCACTTGAAATCCTTGCGGCAGAGCACATAAGCAGTCATCGCGGTCAAGAACAAACCTAGAACCGTACCGATAATGGTTACAATAAGCGTAACGCCGTAAGCCCTGATGATGTCATCCGGAAATTCGAAGATGATGCGATAGGCTTCCAGGGAGAACACTTTCGGAATCAATGTATACCCATTCATGCGAATGGAGTCTTCGTCAGATAAAGATGATGAAAGCACGAGCACGAATGGCAGAATGCAAATCAGTGCCAGGATCGTCAATGATCCGAATGCGATGATGGCAAGAAGGAGCCGATCCTTCTGACTGCCCCGACTTACGATTGTCTCTTTCATAAGGCAAGTTCCTCTCGATTTAGAATAAAGCACGATCCTTGTCATATTTGCGCACGGCATAATTCACCGCTAAGATCGTGATAAATCCAAGCACCGATTGGTATACGCCTGCTGCCGAAGACATGCCGAAGTCATTCGTATTGATGAGCATACGGAAGACAAATGTGTCGATGACGTCCGTTGCAGAGAATAACATGCCATTATTCCCGACCATGTTGTAGAACATCCCAAAGTCGCCGCGGAATATATTCCCTACTGCGAGCAGCATGAGAATGATGAAAGTCGGAAGCAAGTTCGGTACCGTCACTTTCATAATCCGCTGGAACACGTTAGCTCCATCGATTTCTGCCGCTTCGTACATCTCCGTATCTATGCTTGTAATCGCAGCCAAGTACATGACCGTTCCATAACCAAGCACTTTCCATGTATGGAAGAATAACAAGATATACGACCAATATACCGGCGTATTGTAGATATCGATCCGTTCCAATCCAAGTGAAGTCAGCACGCTGTTTATCGTTCCGAAATCGTAACTGAACAAATTGTAAGCAATGGAACCGACGACGACCCACGAAATGAAATAGGGCAGGAAAAGCGCCGATTGAATGATTTTCCGGAACCATTTACCTCCGACCTCAAACAACAGGATGGCTGCCGTCATCTGCAGTACATTACCGATTGCCATAAAGCCAATGTTGTATAAGGCCGTATTCCTGGTTACTCGCCAAGCATCTCCGGATTCGAAGAAAAATTTGAAGTTATCGAACCCGACCCACGGACTTCCGAACACACCGCCCGTGTAATTCAGCTGTTTAAACGCGATCATGATTCCCGCCATCGGCACGTACGAGAATAACAGAAACAACAGTACTGTCGGTGCTATCATGAACAGCAACATCCTGTATTTCACAAGGTCGCGCCAGAAGGTAGTTCTTCTTTCTGCCACTATGCTCTGCTCCTTTCTTATGTCTGGCTCCATTATAAGAAATTCGCAGGATTCGACATAAGCAAGCCGTGCAACTAAAACTAATACAAATCTACGATCGTGACTAAACTTTTATCATTTTCCGATATTCGCCCGGCGTCATGCCGAAGGCTTGTTTGAACATGCGGTTGAAATAGATGACGTTCTTGTACCCGACCCGCTCTGCGATTTCATACACCTTCAGCTTCGGATCGCCTAACATCATGCGAGCTTGCTTGATTCGGGTATCGTTCAGGTAGTCGCTAAATGCCATTCCGGTCTCCGCTTTAAAGAGAAAGCCAAGATAGTTCGGCGTAAAATGAAAGTGTGCGGCAACCTCCTTGAGCGTGACCTTGCTGACCAGATGCTCCTCCATGTAGCGGATAATATCCGCGATCAGCTTGCGATCTTGCTTCCGACGTTTCGTAACCAACAGCTCGGACAGCTCGAAGAACCGCCTTCTCAACCACGATACGAGATCGTTCATCGTCTCGAATTCGAATAATTCATTCGGTTGGTTGGCATCCCAGTTTAGCAGCTCGTACAAACTCTCATTGAGCAGCTGCAAATCGCTGTGCAGCTTGGACGTTATGCGTACGATGAGGTCATACGCCTCGCTCTTGCGAAGCTGCCCATGGTCCTGCCAGAATAGAGCAAGCAGGCAATCATCGATCTTCACCAGATCGTAGTCTAGAATGGCTTGCAGCATCTCGTCCACAAGCTTGACCACGCTTGCGCCGGCCGGCTTGCCCGGCGACATGGACGATGCATTGCGGATGACGCGATTTCTGCCCATGATCCACTTAATGCTTAATGCCGCCTCGGCTTGTCGATATGAATCATGGAGTTCTTCCTCGCCAAATGCACGGTCTCCGGTGCCGATCGTAATCGTAAACGGGAATTCCGCTTGGAACGCTTGAATCAATCGTTCAAGCGCGAGATCGTTATTCCCCTCATTTGGCGTAAGCAGCACGAACCGGTTATCGAATCCGGTTATGAATTCACCGAGCTCCTCTTCCTGAACGAAGGATCTCAGGAATGCCTCCACGTTCTGCCACAGTTCCCGCCGCTGTTCAATCGTCAGATCCTTTGCATAGCGGTCAAATTCATCCGATTCGATTAATGCGGTAGAAACCCCTTTGGCCAGATAAGGGGCAAGATAATCCGCTATCCGCCGCTCGGCCGTTCCGGGAGACACCGCTCGAAACCAGCGAAGAAGCAATTCCCGTTGTACGTAAGGGAGCGCCTCCATCACGGTGGAACGTTTGCGCCGCTCTTCCCACAGCTTCTCGCATAAACCGGACAAGGTTGCCACCAGATCCCCATCATCCACGGGCTTGATTAAATAGGCATAAGCTGTGAGCTTAATCGCTTCCTTCGCATAGTGGAAATCTTCGTGGCCGCTGATGATTACAATGCTGACATCAGGCTGGAGCTCCTTTGCTTGTCGCGCAAATTCGAGTCCGGACATAATGGGCATCTGGATATCCGTCAAGATGATGTCTACTTTCTCCTGCTTTAATATCGCTAACGCGGCGAATCCGCTCTTTGCCGTTCTTACCGTACTTAAACCTGCAATTCCGCTATTGATGACTCTGACTTGCAGCCATTCCAAATCAATCGCTTCGTCGTCTACAAGCAGTATCGTAATCTCCATCATCGTTCTACTCCTTCTCCCAAGGCGGTTTGCCATCGTCTATCGATTCCTGACCTTCCATCTGCATGGGAAGCAGAATCCGTATCGTGGTACCGCCGCCATACACGCTCGCGATTTGCACGCCATATTCGGGGCCGTACCTGAGTTTAATTCGTTCTTCCACATTCTTATAGCCGTACGAATTCGACTGCGCAGTACTTCGAAGCACTTGATCGATCGTCTCGCGCCGCATGCCGATGCCCGTGTCGATAATTTTCAGTTCCAGGTTGTTGTTGTCCACGAGCTTAGCGGTTAGACGGATGTCGATCGTCTCGCCGTACCAGGCATGTTTAAAGACATTCTCGACAAAAGGCTGGTAGAGCAGTTTGATAATCTCGGCATGACGGACTTCGGGATCCACGTCCACATAGACATGAACCGAATCGGCATACTTGACTTTCTGGATGTCCAAATAAGCCATGATCTGTTCCAATTCTTTATATAGCGGTATGAGCACCTGCCCATTGTTAAGCGTCAATCGATAAAACCGCGACAGCTGCTTTACGGTCTCCGTGACCTGTTTCGTCTTGCCGAGATTGCTCAAGCTGCTAATCGTAGACAAGGTGTTGTATAAGAAATGAGGATTGATCTGCGCTTGCAGCGCCTCAAGCTCCGCCTGCTTCCTCTGGATGCCCTGCATGTATACGTCCTGAATCAAGCTCTGAATGCTTGTAGCCATGGTATTAAAGGAATGCGCGATCAGCACAAACTCGTCGTTGCCGCCCATAACGAGCCTTCGTTCCAGATTGCCATCTTGGAAGGATCGAACATGGGAGACGATTCGCTTCATTCGTTTGCCTGATAATGCAGCCACGACGAGACCGATTGCACCCATGACGACGAAACTTATAGCACAAATTAAACCGATCGTGACCTGAAGTCGTTTAGCATCTTTGTTCAAATAATGATGAGGCACTTGAATTTCGATAATGAATGGCGATTCATCCAGTTCCTCGCGCAAATTCAGAAACCCTTCGTCATTTTCCTCCTCCGTACCGATTGGGTCTCGCGAATACATCACTTTATTGCTGTTCCGATCCAGAATACGGATGCCTATTCCCAGTTCTTCCGGATATTTCGTTAGATTGCTCAAGAGATCATCGAAATTAACCGTAATCCGAATGTAAGCAATGACGGTTTGATAATCGACGAACGAGACCAGCTTTCGCAAATGGGATACGTTTCCGAGCTCATGATCCGTGTCGGCCTGGATCCAGATGTTCGTATCCTTCTCTTCTCTCAGTTGTTGGAACCACGGTCGGCTTTCGAGAAGGGAGTAGGGCATTACGAAGTATTCGCTGCTCTTGAAGGCACCAAGATTATCGTAGGAGTTCCCTGCATCACCGATATCCGGATTAACGGCATATAACGTCAACCGCAGCGGACTCCCATACAGATCCAGCGGAGCTCTCAACTGCGGGAAAATATCGTCGATCATGGTGTAGTAGATTTCCAGCCGGTCGCCGTGCTTCTGCAGCGCCTTCTGAAACGCCAAATTGCCAAATAACTGATCGGATATACGCTGGATTTCGGTCATCCGATAATCCACGTTATTCCTCGTTTGTTCTAGTGCCGCCTGAATTCCGGTTTCGGTCACCTCCGTGCGAGACTTTACAAGCATGCTGTAAGACACGTAACCGATTACAAGGTCTGTGACGAGAACGAGCAGCAAATAGGGGATCATCATTTTGTAAGTGAAGGGCAAATAATGGCGGATTCGAAAAAGACGAGTCATGTAGGGGTCACCTATTTCACATGTAGTAGTAGTAGATCGATTTGTCCAAAAAAAACGAGGACGCCTTATCCAGGCATCCCCGTTATAGTAGCAGTGCTCATTTCGAAGTGCAACTCTTGTCCTGTGCATGCCGGTCCTATTGGATTGGCGTTTTTGGGGACAGGAGTGTGTCTAAGTGACCGATAGCCGTAATATGAATAGCCGTATCCTCAACGCTAATCATCAATTCATCAACCAGTAAGTGGAGCATATGTCTCTTCACTTCAAACGCTAAGTGTTCCCCTTTGCTCCCAATAAACGCATTTATTTGATCTAAGACCAATCGGTTCTCTAGTGTTAATGATGCTTCCTGCTTCAATAATCGCATTTGCTCTTGGCATGACGCATATCGTTGCTGTAATTCAGCCATCTCAGCCTTTAACGATCGGAACTCCGACTCCATCTCCTCTTCATCGATGAGATCCTTTGTAAACATAATTTTGATTTTATCCGCTTGTTTCTGCTTGGTAGAATGCAGCTTCTGCAGGGAATCTGACATCATAACGAACTCGTCCATCACGGACTCTTTGTTTTGATTTAACCGTTTCTTATACTCCGCCGGATCGGCAACCACTTCCATCACTAAACCCCAGACATATTCATCAAGCAGCTCAGCTCGTATGGATGGAGCGGGGCAAAGCTTTACCGATGTGCCAAACCTCCTTGGATTTCTGTTCGGACACCGGTAACATTTGTATTTCTCCTTAGTCCCCGTAGACTTATTGACTCGTCCTGAATATGTGGTTCCCTCCCATTTACGGCCGCAATGTCCACATCTTAACAACGAACGAAGTAAAAACTCGTGCTTCTGGTTGCCTGCATTTCTGGTGTTCTTCACGCGCTGCTCTTGCGCCAACAGAAATAAACGGTCATCCATGATGGCCGGCACCTCGACAAGGATCCAGTCACTTTCGTCGCGATAAGAATAGGTCTTCTTAGGTGCTCCCTTTGTTGTTCGTTCCCCTTTGACTTTCTGCGTACATCTGCGATTGTAATAATACTTCCCGACATAAATTTCACTTCTCAATATTCGGTGTATGGAACTGGCATTCCATGTTTTGCTTTCTGCCCTTTTCGGTTCTGCTCCCATTTCGACTAATCGATTTCCAATCGCCCTCATCGTCAGATTGTCATGGATATACCATTGATAAATGAGCTTCACAAACCTTGCTTCGCTCTCATTTATCACTAAACTGCTTCCGATCCGATCATACCCATAGGGCGGGACTCGCATCGGCATGATCTTTTTATCCTTCTCGACTGCCTTTAGCCGTCCGCGAACAGTTCTCTTCTTAATCAGGGATAACTCATACTGCGCAATAACACTGATCAGGTTAAAAAAGAGCTGCCCTTCCGGAGTGTTCTTATATTCAGTGTCCACGAACGTCAATTGCACATGCTTGGCCTCGAACTCACGGCAAATGAACAACTTGTCGGTTAGATCGCGCGACAGTCTGTCCGGATGCGTAATGATGATTTGTGAAATCAGCCCTGCCCCAATATCTTGTCTAAGCAGGTTCATAGCCGGACGATCGATATCCTCGCCGCTAACCCCCTCTTCCTTATACACTTTAATAGCTGCAGCTGCTACATTGAGCTCATTAGCTTTCTTGATACAAAGCTCCACTTGGCCGTCTAAACTCGTTCCCTCCATCGCTTGCATGCCAGTCGACACCCGCACGTAAACAGCGGTATACATCTGATTGACCTCCTTTCTTGCAGAGGCTCCTTCGCCGGTATCATGCCTACTAGAATAAACCGACTGAAGAACTTCAGCCGGTTTGGATGATGAACTGCTTGAGAATGTAGTCAATGACGCGCCACTTGGCTTCAATCGCAGCTGTATTGACGCTCGATGATTCAGTACTCCTCTTATTTGCTTCAGTGTTGGCCATGGATACATAGGTGAACACATAGGCTGTCTTCTCCATCTAACCACCTCAATACTGATGTATTCGAAAAGCGGCTTGACTTAGTCCGATTCAATAAAAACCCTATATTCCTTTCCTTACGGCTTCCCTATAGGACGTCGGCGACAAGCAAAGACGATTCTTAAATGTTCTGGTAAATGCGTATAAGGACGAATACCCCGTCGTATAAGCGATTTCGGTAATGGAGGCATCCGTCTCTGCGAGGAGCCGCTTGGCTGCATCCATACGTACTTGCGTAATGAAATCGCTCGGCGGCATTCCCGCCTTCTTCGCGAAAGCGACCGAGTAATAGGTGCGGTTCAGCCCCGCCGCCCTTGCCGCTTGTTCGACGGTAATGCCTTCCGAGGCGTGCTGCCGGATATAGGACATGCTTTGCTCAACCCAATCCGCAGGCTCCCTTGCAGCTAATTTCGGTATTGTCCGGCATAGTGCCGCAAAGAGACGATAAAGCAAACTTTGCATGTCAAGCGAGCGCACAAAGGCGTTTTCCTTCTCGGCTTCACGCATCAAACTAAGAAGATCATGAAGCGCCAGCCCCGCTTCCTGAGTCCATTTGCCATGCAGGAAAGGGTACTCGCTTTTGATCCCGGTCAGTGCTATCATTTCTGCAGCTCGCGGACCGTCAATCACGATCCAACTCATCTTCGGCGGCGCTTCGCCTTCGATCGAATAATAAGTATAAGTACGCATAGGGAATAAGCAAAAGACATCGCCCTCCGATAACGTCACGTGGTGTCCGGCATCCCAATCTACACGAAGCAAGCCTTCCTTCACGATGTGCAAGCTATAGCTTTCGATTCGCTTGGGTCCAACGTAGTATCCAGGCTTCGTCTCCGTAATCCCGCCGCGTACCGGCCAGATGGAACATTGCTTGTCCTGTTCATTCAAAGCGTAATAGATAAACGCAGCCGATTCATTGACGCCTGTTACCAGAGTATCCATTCTGCTCCGCCTTCCGACCTGACAATTTGATAAAGCAAACCATACACGACGCTATTTTACAACTTCTTACTTTGCAATACAATTTATTAACGGAGGTGTATCATTCATGACGAAACCAAACATTTTGTTAATTACAAGCGATCAACAGCATTGGGACACGCTGGGTTATTTCAATAACGAATTAAGTACACCTAATCTAGATCGTCTTGTTCGTTCAGGCACAACGTTTACCAGAGCCTACTGCCCGAATCCGACTTGTACGCCAAGCCGGGCATCCATTATTACGGGGCAATACCCTAGCCAGCACGGCGCATGGACGCTTGGAACGAAGCTATTGGAAGACCGTCACTGTGTAGGAGAGGACTTCAGCGCTGCCGGCTATCGTACAGCCCTTGTTGGCAAAGCTCATTTTCAGCCTCTCTCGTCAACGGATCAATACCCTTCAGTGGAGGCTTACCCGATTTTGCAGGATTTGGATAAATGGAAAAGCTTCCATGGACCTTTCTATGGCTTCGAGCATGTTGAGCTCACGCGCAACCATACAAACGAAGCACATGTCGGTCAGCACTATGCCTTATGGTTAGAGGAGAAAGGCTGCACCAATTGGCGTGACTACTTCCTTCCCCCTACCGGGAATATGGATCCTGCCATCACGTACAAATGGCCCATCCCGGAAGAATACCATTACAACACATGGATTGCCGAGCGCACGAATGCGCTTATGGAGCAGTACAAGGAGGAAGACAAACCATTCTTCCTGTGGTCCAGCTTCTTCGATCCGCATCCGGAATATTTGGCACCGGAGCCATGGGATGCGATGTACGACCCGGACACGCTCACTGTTCCTTCGCTCGTGCCGGGCGAGCATGAGAAGAACCCGCCTCATTTCGGCTTAACCCAAGAACACGCTCCGGACTTCTCGCCTTGGGTTGAAACCGGCAAAGGCATTCACGGCTACCGCTCGCATCATTATTACGAATACGGAGAGCGGAAGAAGCTGACCGAATACGACAAGAAGAAGCTTATTGCCGTCTACTATGGCATGATCAGCCTAATGGACAAATATATCGGTACTATACTGGACAAACTGGACGAGCTCGGAATCGCAGACAACACGATTGTCGTATTTACTACCGATCATGGTCACTTCTTCGGCCAGCATGGCTTACAGGCCAAAGGCGGCTTCCATTACGAGGACTTGATTCGTCTCCCGTTTATTGTGAGTTATCCGGGACATGTTACCGCAGGGGCAACATCCGATGCCATACAGTCGCTCGTTGACCTGGCGCCAACGTTCCTGTCGCTAAGCGGTATTCCGATTCCGTCTGCGATGACAGGCGTAGACCAAAGCCTGGTATGGAGAGGAGCTGCTTCTTCCGCCAGAGATCATGCGATTTGCGAATTCCGTCATGAGCCCACGACGATTCATCAGAAAACTTACGTGGATAAGCGTTACAAAATCACCGTTTATTACAATCAAACCTATGGTGAAATCTTCGATTTGCAGGAAGATCCGAAGGAACTGAATAACTTATGGGACGATCCCGAATATGCAGCGTTGAAATCCAAGCTGATGCTCAAGTACATTTGGGCGGAGCTAGGTAAAGAAGTGATGCCGATGCCGCGTATATCGGGAGCATAAGCTTTTACCAGCAGAAAGGCGGCAAGGGATTCATTAATCCCTCGCCGCCTTAAACCGACTATTATCGCTTCGCCTTATAAAATTCATGATACAGCTTCATCAAAGCTCGTTTCTCGATACGAGATACGTACGACCTGGATATTCCCAAATCCTTAGCAATTTCCCTTTGCGTTCTTTCCTCCCCGCCGGTTTCCAAGCCGAACCTCGCGACAACGACTTCCCGTTCCCGAGCATCCAGTATATCGAGATTTCGATAGATTTTTGATTTCTCAATGCTCAGCTGCACCTTCTCTAGCACTTCGTCTTGCTCCGTTCCCAAAATATCGATTAACGAGATTTCGTTGCCTTCTTTATCCGTGCCGATCGGATCATTCAGCGAGATATCTTTGCTGGATTTCTTCTTGGAACGGAAATGCATGAGAATTTCATTCTCGATGCATCGCGCGGCGAATGTAGCCAGCTTCGTTCCTTTATCCGGCGAATAGGATTCAATCGCTTTAATCAGCCCGATCGTGCCGATGGATATTAAATCCTCAGTATCTTCCTTCGAGTTGTCGAACTTCTTCACGACATGAGCGACTAATCGCAAGTTGTGCTCAATCAGGAGGTTCCGGGATTTTTGGTCGCCGTTTGCCATCAGCTGAATATGCCTCGCTTCTTCCTCCTCCTGCAACGGCTGCGGAAAAGCATTATTTTTCACATAGGAAACAAGCAGCGATAACTGTTTAATGAACAACGCAATAGCAGCAAACAATCCAGACATTCCTATCCCTCCCGTATGGTAGTGACGTTGGGTTGTGTTCACAACGTGTTGACGATATGGGCAACCAAACGAAGGTTATGCTCAATGAGCAGATTGCGCGAAACTTGATTTCCCTCCGCCATGAGCTGAAGGTGCTTAAGCTCATCTTCTTCATGCAGCGGCTGAGGAAAAGCGTTGTTCTTGACGTAAGAAACAAGGAGCGACAGCTGTTTGATAAACAATGCGATCGCCGCAAACAATCCGGGCATCGAAAAGCCACCTCCATACAATTTCGCCTCTAACAGGAAGACAACGAAGCCGTTCTCCCATTACCGACAGTGAAGACTGTTCTACAGTGTATGTAGGCGGCGGCCTATACGTGCCTGTACGGCCACAACAAAAAGAGCCTTGTCATCGCACATGACAAGACTCTTCCCAACTTATACGTTATCCGCGATCTCTTGAAGCGTCACAGGACGGTTCTCTTTCATGGACAAATACGCCCCGAACACCATTTGCATCGTCTTCAAATTATCCGCTACGCTGTTCTCTGGCTCGCGCTCTTCTTCCACGGCACGCATTAGCTCGCCCATCGTCCCCATGAAGGCATGCGGGAACCATTTGCCATGCAGCTTCGGCGTGAACCAGTAATCCTCATGGATCGCTTTGGTAAAGAAGCTGAGTGTGTCTTCACGACCAACCGGATAGTTGTAAAGCGATCCGTTCGTCCCTTTGATGATGCCCTCCGTGCCTTCGAAGCGATACGTCGCATACCAGTCATCTTCATCAGCGATATGGTTATGATTATCATGAATGATGCCGCGAGCTTCGCCCGCAAACTTGATGTGCAGCAGCGTGCGCGTCTCCCCGATCGTGCGCTGTCCCGGGAAACGTGCTCCATCGGCATACACATACTCCGGCGTACCGAACAAGAATCGAATCGCATCCATGTAGTGAATGCTGTGATACATGAATTCCAGCGTCGGCATTTCACGCAGCCAGCCCCAGTTGGCAAAGTCCTGCTTCACATTCACTTGAATCGAAGCCTGCAGCAGCTCCCCGAGCCATCCGCGCTGAATGATCGTATGGCTCGCGCGAATGCTTGGCGACCAGCGCATCTGCTGGTTGACGGCACCTTTGACGCCATAACGCTCGCATGCTTGTTGAATTCGCACAGCCTCAGGGTAGGATTCTGCCAATGGTTTCTGGCAAAGAAAATGTTTGCCCGCCGCTGCTGCCCGCTCCGCAATCTCCGGTTGAATCTTCGCAGGGATTGCGAGATCCGCTATTCGAACTTCCGGGTCTGCAAGCAGCTCATCGAGCTCCTTATAGACTTTCGGAATGCCGAATTTAGCTGCAAGCTTCTCTGCCCGCTCCGTATTCACGTCATATATGCCGACAACGCGTAGACCGCCCATTTGATAGGCCGGCAGGTGGCAGGCATCCACTATTTCACCTGCACCGATAATGCCGATGCCCATTTCCTTATTGGCAGGCAGGGCCGGGCGATACTCTAGATCCAGCCAATTCTCTTTCATCGCACTCACGCCTTACGCACCTCCGTCCATTCTACAAGCTTGGTCCGATCCGGTTAATACTGAACTCCTGATGACCCAGTACTTCCGCTTTCGTCCATTTGCCTTCCGCAACCTCAACGATTTCCTGCCAGATCCGCTCGCCCGCTTGTTCTAGGCTAGCCGTTCCGTCCAGCATATCGCTGACGTCAATATCCATATTATCTTCCATTCGCTGGAACATCATTTTGTTACCGGTAATCTTAATGACCGGTACGACTGCAGCGCCTGTCGGCGTGCCGCGACCTGTTGTGAAACAGACGATATGAACACCGCCGGCGGCCATACCCGATACGCATTCAATATCATTACCCGGCGAATCCATAAAATAAAGCCCGTTCTCAGGGATATACTCCGCATATTCTATGATGCCTTTAATTGGCGCTTTGCCGCATTTGCTAATGCAACCCAGCGACTTCTCCTCGATCGTAGACAATCCGCCGGCAATGTTGCCCGGGCTCGGGTTACCGCCGCGCATGTCTGCGCCCATCCGTTCAACCTCTTTATCAAAGCGGCTAACGATATAGTAGAGTCGGTCAGAGAGCTCCTCCGTTACGCAGCGCTCAGCCAGCAAATGCTCAGCGCCGATAATTTCCGTCGTCTCGCCAATTACGATAGAACCGCCTTCAGCGATTAGCGAATCCGCAGCCGCACCGAGTGCCGGATTGGATGCAAGTCCGGAAGTGGCGTCAGATCCGCCGCATTTGACTGCTACTTTAAGCTTGCTAAGCGGAACCGGCACCTTCTCTTCTTTCTCCAGCTCAGCCATCATCCGTTTCGCCAATTCCGTACCATATGAAATCGCCTTAACCGAACCGCCGACGGATTGAATGTCGAACACCTCGACAGGCTTGCCTGTTTTGCGAATTTCCTCAGCCAATGCAATCGGGTCTACAACCTCGCATCCTAAGCTGATGATGATAACGGCGCCAACGTTAGGATTCTTGCCTGTACCGGCAAGCACATCGAACGTACGCTCTTTATCTGCGCCGATTTGACTGCATCCGTGCTGATGCGGAATCGCAATGCTGCCTGGTACCATTTGCATAATCCGGCTGCATACCTGATTCGAGCAAATAACGGTCGGGATGATCAGCAGATGATTGCGAATTCCGATATCTCCATTTGGGCGTTCGTACGCCATGAATGTCTTACTCATTGCGCTGCCTCCTTCATCCCCAGGTCCCCGCGGCCGCGGATGCCTTCAATATTGTGTACATGCACATGGCAGCCAAGCGTAATCGGCTTCACAGCCCGTCCGATGACTTCTCCGTATTTGCGAACGTCTTCTCCGGAAGCAATGTCCGAGATCGCCACTTTATGGCCAAAAGGAATATCCTCTGCGAGTGTAATCATTTGCAGCTCGGCTGCATTGCGGTAATGAATCGATTCTCCTGCTTTCATATCGCGAAGCGCTGTTGCTACATGATCGCGCTCGTCCATGTACAATGCGTCTGCGCCTGTTTCAATACGGTGTTCCACGTAAGCTCCGCCTTCCGGTGTTACAGAATGATAGACAATCTTCTTCAGCTTCGATATAGTTCAATTATAGAAACTAAGAAACAGAATATAAATAATCAATATCGCTGAAAATATACCTTTTTTTGCACTATTCACATCCTGGAGGTGACAATCCGTTGAACCCGCTTCGCAAACATTTTGATCCCGACTCCTCGCTGCCAATTGAGCTCGCCCTGCACAGTACGAAGAATCTGCAGTCGGAGCTGCCGGATCATCTTCATGATTGGTATGAGATTATCTATGTTCACAGCGGCGCCGGCTCGTTCTTTATCAATCATACCTTCTATGAGATGCAGGCCGGAGATCTCTATCTGATCCCTGGCAATACGATACATCGTACACTTCCTCATTCGGATGAACCGCTCACGTCATCAGCTATGTTCTTCAGCGGACAATATGTGCAAACGACCGCAATCGGCAAGGATTCGTACTCTTTCTTGCGCAGTTTCGATTTGGCCAAGACGCTGCGCAATTACCGCCTTGAGCTGCTCCCGGCTGAACGCATTCGGATCGAATCCATCATCGACGAGATGAACGAGGAGTTCCTTCTGCGAAAGCCCGGTTACCGACAAGCGGTGCTGCTGCTGCTGCAGACCGTACTTCTCCATACGAATCGCAAAATGAACCCCGGTGAGCCTAAGCAGCAACATGGCGGATCACGACCGGTATGGCTGCAATCCGCGCTGAACTACATCGACGCACATCTGGTAGAGAGCTTAAGCTTGTCCGCACTCGCGGCGCGCGCAGCCGTCAGTCCTTCCTATTTCTCCAGAATGTTCAAACAGATGACCGGGCTAAATGTAACGGAATATGTCATCGCCAAACGAATCATGCATGCCAAGGAGCTGCTTGCTGACACCGATTATACGGTAGCTGAAATCGCAACCATGTGCGGCTTCGAGAGCCTGCCGCATTTCTACCGCATGTTCAAGAAAGTGGCGGGCAGCACCCCCGCACATTATAAACGTGTAGATGATCGAAGTCCCTAATTGCGCGCACAAAAAAACTGCAGCCCTATGAGTATCAAACTCATGCGACTGCAGCTTCTTCCTTTTATTTCAGATCAGCTGGATATACCAAACCTTGCTGACGACGTGCCTCATCTAAGATGTTCATAACAGCTATGGAATTCGCATGCGAATTCAGCTTGGATTCCCGTTCTCCGCTCTGAACCAATTCGATAAAGGCTTCCACCTCATAGCTCATCGTGTGGCGTTCAACCGGTTTGGACACATCTTCCACACGTCCGTCCCGGTAATGGATGCGTATGTGGATCGGCAAATTAATGCTGTCGATCGTCATAGTCGCTTCCTCCCCTTGGATTTCCGCCAGCAGCGAGGAGTTGCTGATTTTGGAATACATAATGGAAGCTTCCATGTCCGGGTACTTCGCAATCAAGCTTCCTTGTCCATCTACGCCTGATTCCAGCAGGTAGCCGCTCGCCCGAATCTCATCCGGTTGACCGAACAGAACCACAAGCGGATAGATGCAATATACACCCAGGTCCATTAATGCCCCATTGGAGTATTCAGGTTTGAACGCATTCAATACTTGTCCTGCTTTGTAGGCATCGTAGCGCGAAGAATACTGACAGTAGCTTGCAAAATACCGCCGGACCTTCCCAAGCTTCGGCAGATGCTCGATGATCGACGTGAAACCAGGTAGTTGCGTGCTCTTCATCGCTTCCATGAAAACAACGTCATACTGTTTCGCCGCATCAACGATCAGCTGCAGCTCGCGCGTATTCGATGCTGCCGGTTTCTCGCACAGTACATGTTTCCCTTTGCTCATAAACAAGATAGCCAGCTCGGCATGGAGCGATGTTGGCGAGGCGATGTAGACCGCATCCAGCTCGCTGCTTGCCGCCATCTCCGCAGCATCCGTGAATGTGAATGGGATGTTATGCTTGGCTGCGTACGCCTCCGCCCGCTCCTCGGTTCTGGAATAAACTGCGGTTAGGCTGAACCCTTCCACTTCGCTTGCTGCTTCGATCATAGAATCCGTAATCCAATTCGTTCCGATAACGCCAAATCTAATCATAACAATCCTCCGACAAAGGTGATACGTTCTATTGTAGCAAGAAGAATCGGCTGCCGCCATCCTTCGCAAGTAGCTTTTAGAATGTAAGCCGGTAGAAGGCTTTATTCTCCAAGCCACGAATTTGCGGCGTCCATGCCTCATGGCTGCCTGTAGTGTCGAAAGCATCCTCGATCATTTGCAGCTTCGCATCGATTGAATCGATATGATGCAGTGCCAGCGCTTCTGCCAGCTGCGGCTGAACAGGACTTCCCCATTCACCAAGATTATGATGGGAGAGCACAAGGTGCTGCAGAGCCATGATGCGCTCTGAATCCGGATCGATGGCGAGACGCATTGCCGCTTCCGCTACCCACAGCGAGGCTTGCGAGATATGCCCGATCAGCTTGCCCGCATTACTATAGTCTGACACGATGCCAAGCTCAGAAACCATCTCCACCGGCTTCGCGATATCATGCAGAATGATGCCG
This sequence comes from Paenibacillus sp. J22R3, assembly GCF_056269305.1. Taxonomy (NCBI): domain Bacteria; kingdom Bacillati; phylum Bacillota; class Bacilli; order Caryophanales; family Paenibacillaceae; genus Paenibacillus; species Paenibacillus sp. J22R3. The sequence continues at coordinate 152,660 of NZ_JBWDNS010000009.1, forward strand.
GCCTTCAGCAGGTCCGCATTCAAGAACGGCCGCTGCATGCAGATGAACTCTCCCAGCTCCAGCATCCGTGAGATATGATACACAAGACCGGCATAGTACGCGTGGTGATGTGATTTGGCCGCAGGCGCATGAAGCAGCTTATCCCCGACTTTGTTCAAGCAATAGTCTACAACGCCGCGAATCTCTGTATCCGCTATGCTGTCTTTGGCCTTATGAATACCTGCAAGCAGCACCTCCGGCTGAACCGGTGCCGATCTTACGAAATCCGTTAACTGAACGCCGTCGGCTTCGGTCGTCTTACGAATGCGAACGATCTTCACCTGCAGCTTCTCCCGGTAGAGCTGAGCCATACCTTGCACCTTTACAAGGGTAAGCGGTACTAGGTTTTCTTTATCCGACGGTGTCGCGTCCCACAGCTTCCCGGCCACATGACCGCTGGCATCCGAAAGCACAATATTCATGAAATCCTTAGGAGGCGTCGTATTGGTTTGTTTCACTTCACTCTCTTTAATGAGATAGAAACCGACAAATTCTTCGCCATCTCGTAAATCTTTGACAATCGTCATGCACATTTCCCTCCACCTATTCGACAACCTGACACCTAGAACTTCGGGAGGGTCATGGCAAAATCCTTTAATAAGCACATTTTTTCCTATGAAATCGATCCTTGTGCCGCAAATCCGATCATAGTACCGCCCGTTCCCGATACTCCTGTGGGGTCATATTGGAATGAGCCTTAAACAGCTTGATAAAATGCGGCACAGCTTGATAACCGAGCGTCTGCGCAATTTCGTAAATTTTCTTATCGCTGCTGCGCAGCATGTAGGTTGCCAGCTCCATCCGATATTTTAGAATATAATCGCTTAGATTTGTACCGGTTTCTGCCCGATAGGCTCGTGACAGGTAGGCCGGATGTAAGCCAATGTGCGCCGCAACCGACTGCAGCGACAGGCTGCCATTCATATTCTGCTCCACATAAAGATGTACCTTATCCATCAGGCTGACCTTCTGCTTATCTGCTTGATCGCCGAACAGCTCTTGAATACTTCGAAAGAGGAAGTAAGCCCACCTCTCCAGCTGCGCTAAGGAAGGAGCGGCAGGCATAAGGCCGAAGGTAGAGCTGCCAAGCTCACTCAGCAGCTTCCCCTTCTTATGCGCCATATACTGATAAGCCCCTGCGATCGTAAAATACGCTTCATTCGCATACTCCGGCGGGTAATGAACACTTCTCAATTCATCGAAAATTTCATTCAGCTTCTTGTCTGCTCCGGCCCAATTCCCGGTATCGAGCAAATGCAGCAGCAGAGGCGGCTTATACAGGGAAGTCATATTCCCGATTGCGGGCGTCTCCGGCCCATCATCCACGCGCAGAAATACACTTTGCAGGCTATCCTTCTCAATTGTCCTCATCCCGTTCACGATCATTCGGTATTGCTTGGGCAATCCCTCCGGAAAGGCTGTCCCTTTCACGGCCACCGCAACGGACAAGCTGTTGTTTAGCAGCGATTCCGCCTTCTTCTTCAGCTTGGCTGCTCGGCAATCGAGTGCAGAGCGGTCCATCCCTGTGAATATGCCGTCTCTGCTCCCGATTGGCGAGGCGATACATACAAGATATTCATTCTGATCCAAGCAGAACCATAGATGGAACGCATCATGAAACACTTCCTCCGCCATATTCATGACCGCATATTCAATGAGTGCTCGATCCATTCGTTTATAGTCCTGCATTCGCCCTTCCAGTCGTACGACGAACATACCGGTATCCTGTTGAGTCGAGAAAGGCAGCTCCAACATGGATAGTTTCCGCTCAAGCTCCGCATCTGCTACGCGTCCCTCGCTTAATAACCGTCCCAGCAGCTCGCTGCGTAAGGTTGGCAGGTTCTCTCTGTAAGCATACACACTGCGCTGCTGCTGATTATGCACCTTCAGCTCGTCCGCAATCTCGTCTACGAGTTTTTCCAGCTTCGAGCGCAGCTGTTCCGGGTTAACCGGCTTCATGAGGTAGCCTGAAGTGTTAAACGGTACGATACTTTGCGCGTATTCGAAATCCGCATACCCCGACAGAACGATCAATTTCACTTTCTGATTCGTTCTTCTAATCTCTTGGATTAATTCAACGCCACTCATCTCCGGCATCCGAATATCCGTAATGACAAGCTGAATGGAATGCTCTCGGAATATCGCGAGCGCCTCTTCGCCTGAGAACGCCTTATGAATACGCACAATACCGAGCTCATCCTTCGGTATCGTTGCCGCGATGCTATCCACCTGAGAAGGGATGTCGTCGACGATCAGTATTTCAAATATGGGAATCGCCTCCCTCTTTGATAATTACGAGCCGTGCACGCAATCCGCCTAAAGCAGAGTGATCGATATGCAAACCCGATAGTGGGCCAAAATAATGCCGCAATCGCTGATGCACATTCCATAATCCGAGACTCAGCAACGCACTGGATTGCTGAAGGCAGCTGCAGAGAGCCGCAATCGCCTCCTGCTTCATGCCGATTCCATTGTCTTCAACCGCAAGCTCGCAGCCGTTCTCGGTCCGATAGCCGGAGATGATGATCCGGAATTCGCCTTTCCTTCCACCCATACCATGCACGATCGCATTCTCGACAAGCGGCTGAAGGAGAAGCCGCGGCAGGAGCAGCTGCATCATGCCTTCTTCAATATGTTCATCGTAGCGAAGCCGTTCCGACTGCATCCGGTGAATTTCCAAGTAATTGCGAAGCAGATCCATCTCTTCCGCGAGGAAGGTCAGCTGCTGCTCCGTCTTCGTCGTATAGCGATAATATTGGCTTAGATGCTGAGTGAAAGCGACGATCGCTTTCGTCTTGTCCAGCTGCGCCATACTTTGGATATAAGCGAAATTATTGTATAAGAAATGCGGATTAATCTGCGCTTGCAGATGTTTCAGCGAGGATTCCTTCGCGCGAAGCTCCTCGATATAAACCTTATCAATTAACGTTTGGATATCGTCTGACATCAAGTTAAACTGCTCGATTAAATAATGGAATTCATTCTGCGGCTCGCGTTCAATCCTATGACCATATTCACCACGGCGCAGCGACTTCACCGCACGAATTAACTCATAGATCGGCCTTTGTACATTCCGATACAGCAGTGCCGCAGCTGCAACACCAAGCACCAGAAGCAGCAGCCCTGCCCCATAGAAAATCCGTTTGCTCTGATCAATCGGCTGCAGCACCTTCTTCATCGGCACAAAATCAACCAAATACCAGCCTAATGCGGCAGATGCCGCATAGTTAACCAAGTATGGCTCATCGTGAAACGTAATCTTGATGGAGCCTTCTTTATTCAGCGCATTCTGTTTCAGGACGGCGAATTGACGAGTCATCTCCCCGATCAACTGCTTATCCGAATCATGCGTTTGAATCGTCTCGAATGACGGATTATATAAGAAAGGCTTGCCGCCGCTGCCCTGCATGAACCGCTCCAGCATGTGGACTAGATTCTCCGTCGAGAAGGTTACTTCCACATATAAATTCGGATTCTCGGGTTTTCCCTGCGGGGTAAAGGGCAATATCAAATGGCGCACGAACGCCTTCTCTTCTCCCCGTTCCGTTTCAATAAGTCGATAATCCCAATAGTCTTGAACCGCATTCTCGAAATAAGCTTCATTGTACTCTTCCATCCAATTGGTCGATACTGCTACACCGGACGGCGGTGAGAAGACAGTCAGTTTATTGGTCCAGGCTAAGGTGGTCGATTGCATATCGAGCTTCTCCTGCAGCAGCTTCTTCGCTTCAAGCCTCGAATAGGTTTGCACGTTTGAGGATCGGAACTGCAACTGAACCACATCCGGTTCTCTGGCGATGACGAATGCCGCCCTCCACAGCCGATCTACCTCCGTATCCATCTGATCGACAAAGAAACGGAGCCGATTCAGGTTAACCTGAAGCAGCTCTCGTTCCACTACGCCTGTGCTTATTTTGTTAGAGGAGTTGTACATCATCACGATCGGTACAAGCAGGAGCACGATGACGATCATAATCTTGGTAAAAATATTAATTCTGCCGCCTACGACACGTCTGAATCGCATCATGCATGGTCACCATCCGATTCCGTTCCTCTTTGGCCTGAATATCGATTAAGATTTTACAGAACCGAGCACGATCCCTTTGACAAAATATTTCTGCAGGAACGGATACACCATCAGAATCGGCAGTGCGCCGATGAAGATTTGCGCTGCTTTGACCGTTCGGTTCGAGAAGTTGGCAATCGACTCCGTCGATACGCCAATACGGGATAAGTTGTCGCTGACAATCATGGAATGCAGATACGAGGCTAGCGGGTAGCCATCCGGCTTCGACATATAGATAATGCCATCAAACCAAGAGTTCCAGTGCGATACCATCGTGAACAGTGACAATGTAGCGATAGATGGCATGGATACCGGTAAATAGACACTCCATAGTACGCGCAAATGACCTGCACCATCGATATAGGCCGCTTCTTCAAGGTCCTGTGGAATGGTTCGGAAGAAGTTGAGCATGAGGATCATATTCCACACACTTACCGCTCCGGGCAATACGAGCGCCCAGATGCTATCTAGCAGATGAAGCTTGCTGATGACGATATACGAAGGAATGAGGCCTCCTGAGAATAACATCGTGAAGACGAAGATCCACGTGTACACTTGACGCCCGGGGAAGCGAAGGCTTGTTTTCGACAAGCTGTAGGACGCCATCGTTATGACAGCCATGGAAATGACCGTACCCAGTATCGTACGCTCTGCGCCGATCCACATCGCCAATAGAAATTTCTCATTGGCCAATGTCTTCGCATAAGCGTCCAATGTAAAGCCGATCGGCCAGAAGTTGACGATATTAGCTGTAGCAGCGGCACGAGAACTGAAGGACACCGCAAAGACGTGGATCAATGGAAGAATACAGAGAATGCCAAGTAAACTCAGCAGAATGTTATTAGAAATCGCAAACGCAGCGTAACCTCGGGAGCGAAATTTCATTACGGGCCTCCTTTAGAAGATTCGGTAGTTGGCTAGCTTGTACGCCAATCTGTAGCTGACAATAATCAAGATGAAGCCGATCACCGACTTGAATAGCCCCACGGCCGTACCAAAGCTGAATTGCCCATTGTTCAAGCCAACGCGATACACAAACGTATCAATAATGTCACCGTGCGAGAATACAAGCGGATTGTAGAGATTTAAGATTTGATCGAATCCCGCATCCAAGATACGCCCAAGGGACAATGTTGCTACTACGATAACGATAGGCAGTATGAGTGGTACGGATATGTAAATGACTTGCTGCCAACGGGTGGCCCCGTCAATCTCTGCCGCTTCATATAAAGCCGGATTGATGCCAACGAGAGTAGCCAGGAAAATTATCGCCGAGAAGCCAAATTCCTTCCACACGTCGCTTACAATGACCGTAAAACGAAACCATTGGCCGTTACCTAGAAAGAATATGCTCTTGCCGCCAAACGCTTCGATCAGCCTATTCACGATCCCGCCATCCGTAGATAGGATATCGATCATGATCCCGCCAAGAATTACCCAAGATAGGAAGTGTGGCAAATAAACAAGTGTCTGTAGAATTCGTTTGAAGTAGGTTTTGGCAACTTCGTTAAGCAGAAGCGCAAAAATAATCGGGATAAACAAATTAATGACTAGTTTAAACGATGCAATTATTAGCGTGTTCCAGATGACCTGCTTACTGTCCGGATATTCAAACAAGGTGCGGAAATGCTCCAGTCCGACCCATGCCGACTTGGTGATGCCAAGCCATGGCTGATAGTCTTCAAAGGCTATGATGACGCCGAATAACGGAATGTAATTAAAAATGATACATAACACTAACGCAGGCAACACCAGTAAATGAAACGGCCATGTCTTCCTCCAATATGACGCCACGCTGCATCCTTCCTTTCCATAGAAAAACGGGGGATCGGCGACAGCTTGCAGCAGCCTCTCCCCCGTTTGTACTCTGTCACTTCATGCTCGTTATTTGATACTATCGGCGTACCATTCGTTCACTTCTTCGGTAATCTTCTCGCCGCCATTGTCCAGCCATTGCTTAGCGAACTCATCGAAGAACTCGAGCGGCTTCTCGCCGTAAATAATTTTCAAGTAGCTCTCCGTAGCGAGTTTCTTCAGCAGCTCGCCCTTGGATTTCATCGTAGCTGTCATCGGACCGGTGAAATAGTTTTTACCTTCTTCGATGCCTTGGTTCATCCGGACACCTGCGGCAACGATTTGTTTCTTCGCCATCTGTTTCACGTCGAACTCTCTTGTTGTCAGAGGCTCTGCGTTCGGATCTGCAAGGAATTTCTTGATCGGAGCGTCATTGGAGAACGGAATTGTTGTCGTACCGCCAATGATGCTTGCGATCATGAAACGCATATCCATCCGGCTGCCGTCTTTCAGCGGCCATTTGTCTTCCGGAACGCCTTCGTCCTTGTAGTTGCCTTTGATGATTTTACCGTCCATATTCACATAATCGTAACCTTCGTGATAACCGTCCTTGAAGCGTGGATCGAAGTACGGATCCCCTTCTTGCTCCAGGTTTTTAGCGAAGATTTTGTTGAAGTATGCAAACCATGCTTCGATATCTTTGAAGTCTTTGTTGAACATCGTGAAGCCGCCCGTGATCGATTTCTCAGCGCGGCCAACCGTTCCGTCAGCGCCGGCCGGAAGCTCGAATGGCTCGAAATCTGCTTTTGGATTCAGCTTGGTTACATCGCTAAGCGGCCAGTCGCCCATCCAGAACGGTCCGAACATTACGCCTGCTTTGCCGCTTGCAGCCATCTCGGAAGCTTTCATTGGATCTTTGATCCCAGCTTCTTTATCCATGTAGCCCTTGCTCATCCAATCTCTCATCGTTGTCAGGTACTTCTTCGCATCCGGATTAATCGCACCGTAGCTCAGTTTACCGTCATCGCCTAAGTTCCAGTAGCTTGTCACGTCGTACGTATTGATCATTTGCTTCGTAAATGCGCCGACAATCGCGTCCGTTTGACCCATCCACGTCCATGGACCTTCTTTTAACGGTACTGCCAAGCCGAATGTATCCGCCTTGCCATTGCCGTCCGGATCGTTCTCGGTGAATTGTTTGAGAACGTTTTCAAGTTCAGCGATCGTTTTAGGCGGCTGCAAACCAAGTGTATCCAGCCAATCTTTACGCACCCACATGACCGTTCCTTCATCGCCCATGAAGAAGCTTGGGAGTCCGTAAAGCTTACCGTCACGTTTTACTCCACCCAGTGCATAGTTGTATTTCTCAAGAATCTTCTTATATTCCGGATGCGCATATTTCTCTATCGCTTCATCAAGCGGCATTACCCGATCTGCAGAAATCAGATTCTGAACCGAATCGCCTGGTGCCGAGAATACATCCGGCAGCTTGCCGTTGCTGGAGAGCAGCAGTCGAATTTTCGTATCATAATCTTCCGGTTTCGTTACGATAAAATCGAACTTAATGTCGATCCCCATGTTTTCCTTCATCCAGCGGGTATGAGCGTTGTCTTCCATCGACTCTCCGGGCTTGAAGGCATTCCCCCTGGAAGCGCCATCATCTACAACCGCAGTTGTAATCGTAATCGGAGGATCGAATTTCTGGTTCCAAATATCAGCCGCCGGCTTCTCATCGGTTGCTGCTGCACCATTGTTTGCAGCTTGATTGTTCGTCGCCGTTGCTTTGGTGTTCGAAGCTTCTTGATTGCTGTTGTTGTTGTCGGAACAAGCAGCAAGCGTTGGAAGCATGCCAAGGACGAGTGAGAGCGTAACGCCTTTTGCTAGCTTTGCATACCGTTTCATGTCCTACCCCTTTACTTTGTAGTGGTGCTTACAAGGCTAATTATAGAGGCGGCCATTTGATGTTTATATATTCCATTCTTTACTTCATATCGCAAATTGTACATTGACACTGTTCGCGCAAAAACATAAAAAACCATGCTCTGACTCCTCATCAGCAGCACGGTTTTTCCTTTTACTAACAAATATTACTAACCAGAGATGGAGCTGTGAACGGCTGTACGCGAGGTTCTTCTTGCATAAAGGACCATCATAATTACACTAACCAGAAACGCCACAACGATAAAGACTAGCGGAAACTTTGCATTGATCGTATACGTCCATCCGCCAAGTATACCTGCAGGAAACGTGAAAATCAGAATGAGTACACCAAGAATGGAGAAGACTTTCGCTCTGTTATGGTCATCGATCGCATTCTGTATGGAAGACTCCAAATAAGGGCTTGCCAGCAGTCCGCCGATGGCCATCAGAACCGTACTCATAATCGTCGCCGTAATGTTCTCAGGCCCGGTTGTCAACAGCATGACGAACGACACCGCTGAAATCAGAAAACCCGCGATCATGTATCGATTGGCGAGGCGCTCCTTAAGTCTTGGTGTAACCACCATCAGGAATAAGATCATAGCAGCAGATGAAATCGCCGGGAAAATCGAGATCACCGAATCATTGATATGCAGGGCATCCACCCAATATACAGACAAGTACGTATTCCGGAGAGTCATTTGAAAATTGAATAGAATGTACACGCCGAAAATAATCATCAGTGCTTTATTCGCTACGATCATCTTCATGACATCTTTGTATTCGGTAATCGTATCCGAAAGGCTGACTGTCGAGCTTTCTTCCATCTTCTTAATGCCTATTGCAGTTTCATGCGTAGTTAAATGACGGACAATCATCATGATAGTCATCCCTACAAAAGCAATCACATACATAATGCGCATTGCCGGCACTAATGTGAATTGACTCACAAACAAGCCGCCAAGCGGCGCGAACAACCCTCCAATAACGCCGATAAACATAAGAATGGTAAACACGATGGAACGATCCTTTGGATCGGTATCTTCCACGAGCAGACAGTACCAAGCGGTAGTCGGCACACGTTGAAAACTGTTCACGACCGCGGCCACCAGGAAGAACCAGAAATTCTGTGAAACTGCCCAGATCAAGGTCGCGACGCTCCAACTAATGACATCATAAACGAGCAGCGCACGCCGCCTGCCCATTTTGTCAGTCAAATGACCGCTGATTAAAGACGTGAAGATTTGTATCGCCATCCCGATTGATGTAATGAGCCCAATCTGAGTTTCGCTTACCCCCAGTTCAAGCATATAGATCGAGGCGTAGGTCATGTACATGTTAAATGGGATCAGAAACAGCGGCTCATAGAGCAAGCAGTTTCTTGCATTCCCTTGAATCCTTCTCCACACACGCAGCATCCCCTTGATCTATTGTCTGTAAGCGTTCTCCATAACGTCATGTATTCGAAGATCAAGGTACCATATCCTTCATTTTTGCACAACAAAAAACCGACCAGTTGCTTCTGGTCGGTTCATTATGTATGGCGTATTGCGCCTTGAAAACTGGATACGAACCTTTGCGAAGGTCATCATTAGCTGATTGTTGTCCGAAGTTGAACATCCGAGCAGATGTTCGTAGGATAAGCCCTCGACCGATTAGTATTCGTCAGCTGCATGCATTGCTGCACTTCCACCTCGAA